>JBBPZG010000117.1:0-3915 GCA_038199095.1 Saccharimonadales bacterium (SeqCode) | reverse complement strand
CAAGAAGTAATTCACGGTACAATACGCTGTACAAAAGAAGGCACGCCTGGAGAGGTACCCAAGTGGCTGAAGGGGTCGGTTTGCTAAATCGATAGGGGGGAGTAATCCCCCGCGAGGGTTCGAATCCCTCTCTCTCCGCCAGATAGAAACTGGAACTTTTTACAGAGGTCAAAGACAATGAAAGAGGTAGCAAGGCCCCGTTAGGGGCTTTGTTTTTGTCTCAAGGTCGCGCTCTATAGCTAGCCCCACCTGGGGCTGGAACTGTCCATTTACCACTTAAAGCCCTGACTTTATGGAACTTTTGCAGCTTTGATGTTTATAGAAAATAAACAGCCCTTTAACCGAACTGTTTTGAATCTATATCTGAGTGACTACTTCTTTATCTTTGAGATAAATCGTTTGATTTAGGCAAGATATTAGAGTCCGTTTTTCGTCCTTAGTGCCTTCTGTCAGTACATATTTAGCAAAGTTATGCAGGTTAATTTCGGGGTGGTTCTGTTGACTATTGTTATAACCTAGCACTGCAGAGGATAGTCGCCTGAATCTATCAAGTTCGATTCTCAAGGCTTCTTTACTTTCAATTTCTTCTATAGTTACTTTGCCTAGCATTGAAGTAAAGGCCTCGGCCAGCTTCTCCTCCCGAATATAGGCTTGTGGGCAATCAAAGTCCCTGGATTGGGTGCAGTGATAATAGACATAGCGCTTAACAGTCCCGTCTTTGCGTTTCTTAAACTTTTCCTGAGCTGTAATACCAGACTCACAACCACCACACTTGAGCAGCTTGGTGAAGTCAAATTTCTTCGTCCCCGGCTTACTCTTGGGGTTCACTTCCATCTTCTTCTGAACTGCATCGAACAGTTCCCTGGAAATAATTGCCGTATATGAGCCTTTGTACCATTTGCCACTACCGGTTGGGAATTCAAAGACCCCGCAGTAATAGGGATTATTTAGCATACGGTAAACGCCGCTTAGCGTCATAAGTTTGCCACTTTTAGTTCGAAAGTTTACTTCTTTCATCCAATTATAGATATCTCGGCCACTCGATCCAGTTGCTACTTTTTCAAATGCTTCTTTTATCGCATGAGCTCGTGTCTCGTCGACGAAGACCTTTTTCTGACCTTTACCCGAATAATGATCGTTAAGATAGCCCAATGGGGTCATATTAGGCCTGAAACCCAGTTCGCATTTGGTCTTCATGCCTCTCTTAACGTTAAGGCCCCGGTTATCGTTTTCAAGCTTGGCCTGAGAGCACAGAATCATTAGCAGAAACTTGTCATTTGGTGAGTTGGTGAATATCTGACCATGGGTTCTGATCTCAATGAGCTTACCCTGATCCATTAGATCAACTAACACTCCTAAGTCTCCCGCGTTTCTGCTCAGGCGGTCCGGTGCCCAGCTCAATATGCCGGTAAACAAACCCCGCCGAACATCGGCGATTAACTGCTCAAATACTGGCCGTTGCCCAGACTGTTTAGCTGAGTGGCTTTCTCTCCTAATTTCTGTAACTCGCAAGCCTTGCACTTCGGCTTGAATTGCCATTTCTTTTGTCTGAGAGTCGATTGAAAGAGCTTGTCGCTCATCATCTTCACTCGATTTTCTCGCATAAAGACAATACTCAACCCTTACTGCTTTGACCACTATACGATCTATCGGCTTTCCATTTTTCTCGCCCGGTAACTGAAAAGCGGAGGTGTTTGTAAGTTGTGTTTGTTGCTGATCCATGAGAGACAAGGTACCGCTGTCGGAGGTGGAAGTCTAGGCTTTTTATAAAAATTCCGGAGCTAAAAAATAAAGTCGTTCTACGCGATTGTGCCCAATAAGATTTCGTATAAGGAGACTGCTACACAGCAAGGCTGACTCAAAGGCTTATTGATCCTAGTCTAGTTCTATATTAATAATTAGAGTAGTTTACTTCAAGACTTAACGGCAACTGCACGGCTGGGATCAAAAGTTTTAGATCCAGGCTCTTGAAAGTACATCTTACTTTGTCCACCACTAGCTTTAGCCCAACGCTCATAAGGTGGGCGCATTGGACGGCCACGCGTATGCTCATCGCCAGTACGCCAAGCAGCCTCAGGAATGCCCGTATTTTCGAGCATTGCTTTCTCGGCAACTGTCCGTATGATTTTCGGGTCAGCTTTTGCGTCTTGTTCCAGTTTGGCAGCGACAGATTGTGGCATAACAACTGATACAACTAAGTAATTACCGGTACGGCCGTCAGACACTTTGTATTCAGTCTCCTGGCTGTAACTGGTGTCGCCAAATGTGCGATAAGTCATTTCAACGGCTGGTTCGTCAGTGGCACCGGCTACGACCTCAGAAGCAAGCATTGGCTGTGTGCCAGTGATCCTGTGTTCTTTTGTAGCTGGCTCACGACCAAACATTTTTTTACGTCCAGGTACTTCAACTTCCTCATAAACATTTTTGCTGACCGGGCTAAATACCACGCCCTCATAAATGCCCTTATCGCCATAGGTTTTATTTAAGTTGCGATCATCAAGCACAAAAGGCTCATTAAACTCGCCAAGCGGAGCGCCTTGGCGTTTAGCTTCTGTGCTTACCCTAAAACCACCAGAACCATTATTGGGTGAGTATTCGGCTGCAAAATCGGTACTAACGGCCACGCCACCTTTGAGCACCTCATCGATAAAGTAGGCTTCGGCTAATTCAGCTCGTGAAGCATCTATAGTGGTGGCTTTTTGCTCGACTTCTTCTTGAGCCGCAGCAGCTCTTTGGGTTTCGGCTTTTTCGGTGGCTTTAGCTTGGCTATCACGCTCCCATAGCTTGTATGGTGTGCATTCGTGTAGGTAGTCGTAATCTTGACCGGCAAATTCCTGGGCCTTCTTTAGCTTAACTAGATCAATATTGCCGATACCACGCTCGGTAGCCATAACAAGGCTATCTATACTGTTGCCTGAGCTAGCAGAATAGTCTAATATCTCAAGTACGTCAGCCATTTCAGCGGCTCTAGCTTGGGCTGCCCGCCGTTTTTCTATCGGTAATTCGGTGTTACCGCGTATTTTGTTGTTATAATCCAAATTAAACTCGGCTGCTTCGGTAGGAGTAATTACAGGATCAGGCCGCTCAATTTCCGCTTCATCTTTATGACCTACATATTCATAACTGCCGTCATCTCGCTTAATAGCTTCACCGCTTTTTGCAAATGATTGCCAAAGGGCTGTGCCGCTCTCTGATAGCCTATCTGCTGGTGAGGAGACGAACTTGTAGCCAGCCTCCTTCAACGTTCTACCGTCAGGTAAAGGCAAACCTGGCACTTGGCGATATACGTTTTTACCAATACCTTTTCCACGATTGCTGGCTTCATCTAGCACCACAATATTTACAGAAGCAGTCTTATCAGCTTCAGAGTAATCGAGTGTAATGTCCCCAACTTTTTTATCGTCAACTGCAATGTCATGAGTCACCATAGTAAAATCGGGAGTCATCTCAATAGTACCTGCTTGGGTCAGGTCAGGTTTAGGTAGAGAGTTTTCTATTTGTGTTGGATTTTTTAATTTTTCTTGCATTATTAAGATACTATCACAACAGAGCTAATTTGTCAATATTATGCCAAGATATCTATTAGCTCAGGAGAGTTATTTAATGTAAGTTTAATAGTATGCAAGTTTTAGCCATTGCCGACCGCAATCCGCATATCAATATTATAGAAATTATCCAGACCAATAATATTGATTTGGTAATTACTCTAGGCGACCTAACACGTGAGGATCTCTTACCTCTGGAGCAAGTAAAAAACATACCCAAAATCGGCGTGTACGGCAACCATGATAGCGGTACGTATATGCCAGAGCTTGGCATTTGGGATATGCACTTAAAGACCTGGGATTTTCAGGGATTGAAGTTCGGTGGTTTTCAAGGCTGTGTACGTTACAAAGACAATCCTGATGCCATTAT
>JBBPZG010000116.1:0-3278 GCA_038199095.1 Saccharimonadales bacterium (SeqCode) | reverse complement strand
CTACACTAAAATACTATGGCAGATGCAATTACGCTGAACGATATTGCAGTTACCCTTGACGATATCGCTGGGGCAATAACTGGTTTGGGTACTATGATGGGTAGACAGCTAGAGGATTTACGCCAAGAAGTGAGTAAAGAGTTTGCAGCAATGCGCCTAGAAATGAACGCTGAATTTCAGAGCGTGCGGCAAGAGATAAGGGATGCAAGACTTGCGCTGATAGACGTAAAGCATTGTTTAAGCAAAGTGGAAGCATTACGCAACGACATCAAAGAAATATATGACCGCATCGCCAAGCTGGAGCAGTGGTTTGAGCAAGCCGACCCCCAAGAATACCCGGCCATCCGCCGTGAACTGCGGGAAATCCAGGCCTGGGCGCGCCAAATCTCTACCGCCGCCGGTTTACCAGCCCCCAAGTTCTAACTGAGCGTCTAGTTAGGTATGAACCAATTATCCCTGGCTAACCTGATTAACACCTCAGAAAATGAGTAAGCCATTGCGATTAGTGCATATTCATAGTATAAATAGCTAATGAGAAACTTTTATCCGCAGTTTCATACGCCTGAAACGTTAGCGGATCAATTCAATGAAGTGTATGCAAAATATCCAGAGGCTATATTAGTAGGTTCGCTAGGCAGAGCGGCAATTTATAATGACCTTATAGCTGATCCATATCGTGAATTTGTCGAACGTGGACAGCACCCTTTAAAGAAAGGTGTCTCCGCCAGAGACATAGATTTTATTGGAGTCGAGGCCGATGTTGTAGCCCACATCTTACCCTTTTGGGTAGATAGTACACCTTATGACGATGACAGCGCTCGAATCGTGAAAAAAGATAGCCAGTGGTTTTTAACATCAAACAAGAAACTTTTGGAACAACTGCACCCTAGGGTAATGGAGCCAGTGGCAGCCACTACAATATATGGAATCCCTTGTACTACAATCTCACTAGAGACGCACCTAGCTTTACATAAAATCAGAGGAGCCTTTCGTTCTAAAGACCAGACTTCACTTCACCTACTCAT
Organism: Saccharimonadales bacterium (SeqCode); assembly: GCA_038199095.1. Lineage (GTDB taxonomy): Bacteria > Patescibacteriota > Saccharimonadia > Saccharimonadales > UBA4665 > JBBPZG01. The sequence goes on along the minus strand of JBBPZG010000116.1, from coordinate 2,253 downwards.
GGCTTTAGTGCAGGAACAGACGGGCCGAGCCACTCTCCCCAATGAACTATATGGTCCTTTTGAAAAACTCCACACCTTAAACAACAGGGCAATACCCGAACGTTCCTAAAACACTACTTTTCGCAAGCTGTTGACTAACTAAGTAACGAGTTAGCCCAACATTTTAAAGAGAGAAACAAGGAATTAAGCCTTTACAGAACAGAAAAAGGTGGGGATGGTAACGTTTGATTAGTTGAAGAGAGTGATGATGCGGTTGAGTTCTTCGTCGGAGGTGAAGGTGATTTCGAGTTTGCCGCCGCGGGCGGTGCGGCGGATGGTGACGGCTGTGCCTAGTTTTTTACTCAGGGATTTTGTTTCTGGGGTTTCGGGTTCGGTGCGCTTGTGGGCGGCTTTGGTTTGTTTGACACCTTGTTTGACGCTTGATACGAAGCGTTCGGCTTGGCGGACGCTCCACCCCTGTTCAATGATGGTGTTAAGTAAGTAATTTTGCCGTTGGGTGTCGCCTTTGAGGGCTAGGATAGCCCGGGCATGGCCTTCGCTAATCTGGCTGGTGGTGAGAGCATCGCTGGCGGCAGGGGGCAATTGTAGTAGGCGGACAGTGTTATTGACGGTGGAGGGGGCTTTGCCGAGGCGCTGGGCGATTGTTTCATAAGATAGAGAGAATTGTTCATGTAAACGTTCAATACTTACGCCTTGCTCAAGCGGGCTCAGGTCGACGCGCTGGACGTTTTCAATCAGGGCCAGCTCAAGCTGTTCTAATTCTTTGCTACTACGTATAATGGCTGGCACTGTTTTGAGGCCGGCCAGCTGGGCGGCGCGCCAACGACGTTCGCCGGCAATCAAGGTGTACTTACCGTCCTTAACAGGGGTGACCACGAGCGGCTGCACCACCCCGTAGCGTTTAATTGAGGCGGCTAGTTCCTGCAAGGCGTTTTCATCAAAATGTTTGCGCGGCTGGTAGGGGCTGGCCTGTAACTGGCCAAGAGGCACCTTTTCGACACGGTCTTCCGGGGTTAGGAGGCTGTGCTTATCAAAATCAGCGGGCAAAAGGGCTTCGAACCCCCGTCCCAACCCTCGTTTTGGTGTCTGTGCCATGCTATGAATATAGCATGATTAGTTCTTAGACGGGAGTGCTTGGAACTACATTCAAGGTATCTCTCGTGTGTCATCCTGAACTTGTTTCAGGACCCATACGAGCTCACTTTGCCGTATGGGTCCTGAATACACGCGCCTTGAAACAAGTTCAAGGTCTGTTTAGGATGATAATCGCAAAGGTATACAGATCACAAGGTCTAAGAGAACCAAGAACTCGTGCCTAGAGCCCAGGGGGAAGCCTAAAAGGCTTTGGCTTGGCTAATAGGGAAGACCCGGAGGACGAGTTTGCCGACAACCTGGCTGGCATTGATCGGCCCAAAGGCCCGCGAATCGAGTGAGTCGGGCCGGTTATCACCGGAGACAAACAGCTGGCTAGGTTTGAGGGTAACATCTACGCTGCCAGAGGTAGGCGGTATATTTTTACCATAAGGAAGGGTAATGTCAGGGTTAAAGCCGCTAGGATGCTGGCTGTTATAGACCGTGTAGCTGCCATCTTTGACGACCACGTGGTCACCAGGCAGCCCAATAACCCGTTTAATAAGCTGCTTATTATCCTGCTGGCCAAACTGGCTTAGGCCGCTCTCGGTAAAGACGATGATATCCCCCCGGCTGGGGATGTACGCATGATGAGTGACCCGGGCCCAGCTACGCGACACTTTCCAAATAATTAATTTATCGGAGTTTTGGAGGGTACTTTCCATACTCGGACCGTCTACCTGGTAGGAACGAAAAACGAAAAAGATAATAAATACTGCCACAGCGGCCGCCGTAATAAAAATGCCGATAGTTGAGAATAGCTCACGCCAGCCTGAATGCTTATCTTCTTGTTTTTGGTGGTGCGCTGGAGGTGTGGTATGTGCAGCCGGATGGGTCGGAGGTGGGGGCGAATCAGCCGCCGGGTGGGGGTGCACGGTGTTTGTATCGTTATCCATGTCGACTCTCACTATACCACGGGGTTAGCGGTTAGCGGTTAGTTTTGTCTGAGCAATTTATCAACTAACTATCTTTCCCTATGCTGACATACGTTTGATTTGGGATCCAGTCAATTAAACAATCCCGCAGAGCGGGATGCCGTATATCCGCATTAAAGGAAAACTGATTAAATAACAGCTGCTTTGTAGGCCGCGTGAACAAAAGCAATATAGAAGTGGGTAGCCG
>JBBPZG010000115.1:0-3232 GCA_038199095.1 Saccharimonadales bacterium (SeqCode) | reverse complement strand
GCAGGTGTACGGGAAGTGAATGCATTTCCTCTTGCTGGCCGTGGCAATATGAAAGATATTAGTCCTAGAGATGCCAAGCACATTATTCTTAATGCTAAGAATACAGCTGAGGGAGAAGTGATGAACGTGGTAGCTCGCCACCAGATACTCGACAGGGCAATCGCAGATGGTGTGCATGGGCTAGACGAATCTCACATGTTCCATGATGCACTTGAACATCCTGAGATGATAAACGATTACGCAACTCAAGTTAAGAACCCTGAAGCATTTAGGGTAGCTGTTCAAGAGCAACGTAACTTTAATCAGTATGCGCTAGAGCGAAGTAGGAATACCGGGACACCCCTAAACGAAATACAAAATTATCTACACCATAACGTTGACTTAAGCGACCCCGAAAAGGCAGCAAGATATGAACAGATGTCAACTGATGCGGCTGGAAAGTTTGGTCAACCAGGATATAGCCGTGAGCGTGTTTTCAGTGATCTTAGAGAGATGGAAGGTGCAGGCTTCAACCTCAAGTACCCTGATGCTAGAGATGCTGCAAGGGATTATGCTAACTCTGTAGGCCAAACACTATCACGCAATACTTTTGTAAACAAGATTGCCGAGAAAGCGCCAGGACATATCCAAACAGTCGAAACTAACAACGGGCGTGTTCCTGTAGATAATCAAGGTAAACTCTTCGCTACAGGCAGAACTAATGGATTAAACAAAGCTTTTATGTCTCCTGAGATTACGGAAGCATTAAAAAAATATGTAGAACCTCACGACATGCCTTCGGCAGTCAAGGTCTTAGATGCTGTCAACCAAGCTGCGAAACAATCTAGCCTTGCGTTAGGCGGTTTCCATGACGTTAACATGACAAAGCGTTACATAACTCAAGAAATAGCGGCAGGTCTTACAGGTGAGCCAAAACGCTTACTGAATGTTATAACCAATAGCGCTACTCAAGATGCAGCTTTCTGGTCTAAAAGTTCTTTCGATCATCAAATAAAAGGATACAGAGATTCGGGTTTATTAGACCGTGTTACTCGTGATGGCGGAAATCTTACACTGGGTAAGAACCTTGATGTTGGACGATTAGACAAACAGGTCGGAGTAAGCAATGTGGATACTGCTAAAGGTATCGTAAAAAATATCGTGAGTATTCCCCATAATGTTAATGAGTTCTTACACTCATTCCTGTTTGAACGAAAAATCCCTATAGTTAAACTTGATACAGCAGAATCAGAGCTTAAACGTGCGGGCATACCCTTAACTGGTGAGCTAACAGTTGAGCAACAGGCTAAAGTTCACGCCATAACGACTCAGATCAATAACATGTATGGCGGCATTAACGAAGGAGCAATCGCTAAGACACAAATAGGCAAACAAGCTCAACGGCTCTTACAGCTTGCGCCAGACTTCACTGGTGGAAATATTAACTCGGTAACTGCAATGTTTCGAGGTGGGGCGAAAGGGCTTGCATGGAGACAAAACGTTGGCAACTTACTCTCAACCATGGCACTTGCAACTGGCGCTACGGGACTTGTTGCTATGACTCAGGGTCAAGATGGTAAGAAAGCGGCAGAGGATAAACTTAAGAACATCCTGAGCCCCAACTCCCCGGGGTTCCTCAAACCCACCGCTACACTCCCATATAAAGATAAAAAGGGTAATAGTCTAGTGGTGGGTTTGCCAGGTTCGCCACTAGAGGAAGCATACAAAATGCGAGATCCAGTACACTTTGCTATCAGTAGAGGATCAAAATTAGTTGGTAATGCCACTTCACTTATTAAGAACCAGATCTACTATGGCGCTCCTCTGGTTGATCCCAATGTCAACCCTAACCCATCAGCATTAGATAAGCTTAAAGAGGTCGCCAAAGGAGATGTACCTATCCCTGCCGTTCAGGGCATGGCCGTTAATGGTGGTACTAATAATGTTGCTACAGCACTTTTGAACACTACTGGCTTTAAAGTCGGCAAAGACCCGACCGACCCTAAAGTAATAGCAAACAACAATTACTTTGACCAACTCAAGCAGACTACACAGAGCTTATCGCCTAATGACGCTGCTGCATGGGGTGTTGTCCACCCAGTTAATAAAGATAGGAACGGTACCTACGTTATTAATCCTACGGTGTTTGATACTACAGATAAGGCGGCAACATACCTTGCACATCCAAACGTCCTAACAGCCGACACGCAGCTGAACCAAGCACTAGAAAAATCTGGCCAAAAGGTTGATCCCTTCTTCAAACTACCAGCCGATAAGCAGAAGGCATATTTAGAATCTCAGCTAATAGATAAAAACAATACAGGCCAGTTAGCTATCTGGAAGCAAAACAACCCTTGGGCCACTCAATTCCAACAAGATAGGGCAGCCTTCTACAACTCACTACCTCCTGGCGACCCGAACAAGCCTAAAAATCCAATACAGCCACCCACTGAAACAGATAACGTAAAGACCTTGTTTGGACAAGAGAATAAACTAAGTGATCCTAAAGATAAGGCTCAGTTCTTTGCTGCGCATCCAGAACTTACAGACTATGAACAGCAATATGCCGACTATACCAATAAGATATTAAAAGCCCAGGGACTTACCCCATTAAAGGCAGTACCGAGGGCAGACCCAGAAACTGCCAGTTATATGGCTACCTATATGGCTGCCGATAAAGCTACTCGAAAAGCATTACGCACTGGTAATCCAGACGGATATAACAAAATGTCTGCTTTCATGCAAAATATGAGCGAGTATCAGGTCGCTAAAAACGGTGCGTTAGACCAGTTCCAAGGCCAAACACCTAACCAGAAACTTCTGAAGGGAATTGTTAGTCTGGCAAACTATGACATTCTTAAGAACCCAGACGGCTCATTGGCCCTTAAGTATGGGTCAGTAAATCCTGGCGCTACTTCATACGGTAGCGTCGCTGCAACAGCCCAAGCTGGCGCAACTTCAGCAGGAGGGGCAGGAGCCTCCGGTCATGGTGGCCACAGCTATATAAAACCACAAAAGAAACTCCGCATCCGTAGAGTACGTGTCCCTCACGCCCGTAAATTCTACGCTAAACGAGCACACCCTAAAGACTTCCACATCAGTTCATATGCTAAGGTTAATGCTCCTAATGCCTTTAAGTTGGCTAAAGCTAAGAAAGGAACAGTTAAAAACCTGGCTAAAGTGGCCTGATTACCAAAAACGGCGTAAAGCCCCTTTCGGGGCTTGTGAGGCTTAGGAATTGTAAGTTGTTCTG
>JBBPZG010000114.1:0-2006 GCA_038199095.1 Saccharimonadales bacterium (SeqCode) | reverse complement strand
GCATAAGCTCATACCTGAATATTTACATAGTTACCATATTATGGTAACTTATTAATCTGCACACTGATTATTTAGAGAAGAGAGGTTAGGGATGGAAGAAGTTAATCGTACGCTGGTTATGAGCGCTACGGAACCAGCTGTAGAATCAAGGTTTGCTAATTTTACCCATTTGGCACGGCAAGGCGCTGCGTTGGGTGCCAGCACTTTAGTTTTGGCTTTTGGAGCTGAGGCTGCTACCACTACTGCTTATGCTGAGCAAATGCCAGTTACGTCAGGTAGAACTCCTGCTGCAGAGACAGTTGCTCCTGATATGTCATCCGAACACGTCTTTCAATGCGAGCAAGCCGCTTTGTTCTCATTTAATGGTGCTCGTTCGGAAGTAGTGCGCCGGAACGGTTCTTCTAATAAATTCATCCGGCAAGTTGTAACCGCTCAGGCTATGCCAGAGGATTGCAATGGTGTAGTGGCCCGTGCCGCCAAGGTGGCTGAACTCAAAGGCCGGAATCCGAAGCATTTAGAGCTGGGTACTAAGTTAACTACAGTCGACACTAGTAATAATGCTTTCAATAAACGCGTTATCCAGAAGTATAATACCCCATATAAGTGTGGCGAATACGTTAAGCAGTTCGTGCGGTTTGAAGTTGCACCTGTAGGCGGCGGCAAAACGTATAGCAAAAATTTTGTCAGCAAAAAGCCTGCCCGTAGTTGCTAAGGCTAAGGCCAACGTAGAATTTGCAACACATTGACAGGTGTAAGTAGCTCGTGTTACGCTAGTAGCAGTATTTAGGAAAATTGTACTTGGTTCGTGCCAGCAGGTCTGCCCAAAACACCGGTAGAAACCACTCACAACCAAGCATTTTTATGTAATAGCCTTTGTACGGAAGTATGGGAATAACGGAAATCAAGGAAGCAGTTTGTAGTGAAAGCACTCATTACCCACAAAGTCGGCATGACCAGCACTATCGCAGAAGATGGTGTGGTGCAAGCTATTACCTTGCTTTCCGTAGGCGACCATACCGTACTACACCATAAGACTGAAGAGAAAGATGGCTACACCGCTGTACAAGTCGGAGCGGGGATAGCTAAGAAGCTTAGCAAGAGCGTGACGGGGCATGTAAAGAACGCCAAGGTGATGCCAAAGCTCATTCGTGAATTCCGCACACCCGAAATCCCAGAAGAACTAACCGTCGGCAGCAAAATCAGCGCCGACGTTTTTAGTATTGGCGACGATGTCCAGGCTACCGGCCTTACGAAAGGCAAAGGCTGGGCGGGTACCATCCGCCGCCATAACTTCCACCGTGGCCGAAAAACCCATGGCGGCCGCTCCTACCGTCGTCCTGGTTCCATCGGCTCCATGTACCCGCAGCACATCTTCAAGGGCACCCGCATGGCTGGCCAGTTGGGCCACGAACAGGTAACAATCAAAGGCCTCAAGGTTGCTCTCGTTGATACGGAGCACAATGTTATAGGTGTAACAGGTGCAGTTCCCGGCCCGCGCAAGGGTATTATCATCCTCAAGGAGGCCCTCTGATGTTCCGCTTTGCTCCACAACAGTCGAAAGTCGAAAGTCGAAAGTCGAAAGCTTTTGGCTTTTGGGCTGCGTGCGATTCTGCAGCGGCTTTAGACCTTAAGAGCTTAAGACCTTTGACTTGTATGGCCAGAGGGGGTGTGTGATGGCTGTTGCTACGTATACCAAAGCTGGCGCCAAAGCGACCACTGCTGCCAAGCTCGACAAGGCCGTTTTTGGTGTTGATGTAAAGAATCATGAATTGCTAAAAGCTGCCTATGTAGCCTACCTTGCTAATGGCCGCGGTAATCTAGCCGTCACTAAAACACGTGGCCTGGTCCGCGGCGGCGGCAAAAAACCTTGGAAGCAAAAAGGCACTGGCCGTGCCCGTTTTGGTTCTTCACGCGTGCCTATTTGGCGCGGTGGCGGTATCACCTTTGGTCCAACTGGCGAAGAAAATTACAGTAAGCAGATGAATGTGAAAGCTAAGCGGTTGGCT
>JBBPZG010000113.1:0-8127 GCA_038199095.1 Saccharimonadales bacterium (SeqCode) | reverse complement strand
TATCGAACCCTCAGCTATCGCTGCCCGAGCTTCGCTTCCGCCACGGGAACACACCACTCTAAAAAGCCCAGATTAACTGAACTACTTAGAGTGGTGACCTCACGGGGAATCGAACCCCGATTGCCAGGATGAGAACCTGGTGTCCTAACCGTTAGACGATGAGGCCGTGAGCGAGGAACGCACAATCTATGTTTACATATATTGTCCTGCCGAGCGAACGGTTTCATACAAAGTATGAGGCCAAAGCGCAGAAATATGCGAATGTGTTTACATATTCTCATATTCCGAGCATTTGGGCTCCTATTGCGAAGCAATATGAGGCCCTAAGGGAAGAGCTTCCGGGTATGCTTGCAGGTTTTTACTATGCGAGCGAGCGATTTCCTGCGCACAGCACATGAGGCCGTAACCCGCGTAATGGTAGCACATCTGTTAAACAGCATCTATTGCAGTGAAAAACATAAGAAGATTGGCGAAATTTTGTTACACTGGGAGTTAGAAGTAATACCTATGTATATTGTGCCATCATATTTCGTTAGTGTGGGCCTGGCGGGGCTATATCTGCAGTGGTGGAGGGCATACGATGTTCTTTAAGCGAAGCCCTCGACACGCTGGCAATCCCAGCCATCTAGCCACCAACTTGCAGGATGAGAACTTGAAGTTTGAGGTTATTATCAATGCCATCGAGGATGGTGTGATACTTATCGATTCAGAAGGTGTTATCCAGCTTTGTAATCCTGCTGCAGGCTTTATTACTGCCTGGCCCCCTGAAGAAGCGTCTGGCATCAGTGTATTGCAGGTCATGACCTTAATTGATGATAAAGGGCACTCTTATGAAGATAACGATAATCCCTTTAATTTGATTTTTAAAACTGGCAGCCCAATACGTGACGATAAGGCTACACTTATGAATCGTAACGGTAAGCAGGTGGGTTTGAGCCTCAGTATTACGCCTTTACTCAATGATTCAAAAGAAGTTACTGCTGCTATCGCCGTTTTCCGCGATGTCAGCCGTGAACGGGCGGAAGAGCACCAGCGCGCCGATTTTATTAGTACCGCCAGTCACGAAATGCGCACGCCGGTGGCTGCCATTGAAGGTTATTTGGCACTAGCGCTCAATAACAAGGTGACAACTATCGACAACCGGGCCCGCAACTATTTGGAAAAAGCCCATAGCTCGACCCAACAACTGGGCCAGTTGTTCCAGGATCTGCTCACCAGCGCCAAGGCCGAGGATGGCCGGTTAACTAGTCATCCCGGCGTCGTCGAATTAGGCAGCTTCATGGAGCAGCTTACCAATGACCTTCGCTTTTCAGCCGAGAAAAAAGGTTTGTTTATGGACTTCGTGGTTGGGTCAAGCAGCACCATTAATGCGAGTAGTAACGAAGGCGGGGAAAGGATAGTACGGCCACTTTATTATGTATACGTTGACGGCGACCGCCTGCGTGAGGTTATTATTAATCTGTTCGATAATGCCGTAAAGTATACGCCTGACGGTAAAATAACCCTTGGCCTCACTGGGGACAATCAAGTGGTGCAATGCTATGTACGTGACACGGGTCCCGGTATACCAGCCGATGACGTGCCCCATTTATTCCAAAAGTTTTACCGGGTCGATAATTCGGCGACACGAACAATCGGTGGTACCGGGCTAGGTTTGTTTATATGCCAGAAGATCGTTGAACTGTACAACGGTCGTATCTGGGTAGAAAGCGAGTTCGGTAAAGGCAGTAGCTTTTATATCAACTTGCCCCGCCTTAGCACTCAAAAAGCTACTGAACTCCAGCAGACTGCCAGCAGAAGCACCGAGCTTAAGCCGATTAACTCCTTAGCTTCTTCGTAGGGTTACTGCACTTTTATCTACTACAACAAAACTTTAGCAGCTACCGTGAACTCCTTTCATATCTCCTCCCCGCTACAACCCAAGCTGATGGCACCAGGCAGTAGTTTTGTTCGTCAACGTAACTAAGGTTACGCTTCCTCGCAAGAACTACTGCCTGGCACTCACCAGCTTGGCTTTCACTATGGGGAAGAGATATGAAATGAGTTCTACGATTTTTCACGTGCTTGTCGGTTTTTAGTAGTAGCGCTACAAACTAAAAACGACAGGCAGATGAAAAGTGGCAGACCTGAAGTTTTTAACTGGCAGATAGAAGTGCGTTAACTCTTAGGCAGGCGATTTGGCCTACGGCGTGATACAATAAAGCAAAATATAACCATAAAAAGACCATATAGGGGCACCGCACATGACAAAGGTAATGCTAGTCGAAGACGACAATAACTTACGCGAAATTTACCAGGCGCGTTTGCAGGCCGAAGGCTATACCATCGTGTCTGCCCAGGATGGCGAGGAAGCACTCGTAGTTGCCAAGGCCGAAAAGCCGGACCTGATTATTTCTGATGTCATGATGCCAAAAATCAGTGGCTTCGAGATGCTTGATATCCTGCGTAACACCGACGGATTAAAAGATGTCAAAGTTATTATGCTTACGGCACTCGGCCAGAGTGACGACCAGCAACGCGCTGACCGCTTAGGCGCCGACCGGTATCTGGTAAAATCGCAAGTCACGCTAGAGGATATTGTCAAAACGGCCCGCCAGCTTTTGGAAGGCGAAAACCAGGAGGCTGCTGCTGCCGTAGTGGCATCGGTCAGTAATGATTCACCGGCTGAGCCGGCACCTACTGCTGCACCCGACCCTGCTGCTGCGTCCAGCCAACCAGCTCCCGTATCAGACACAGTCACCGATACTTCCAACCCAATCCTTAGTGATAACGCAAGTAGCAATGTCCCGGCTACTGCCACCCAGTCGACTGTCCAGGAAGAAGCCTCCGTCGAAGCCCAGATTGAGGATTTTGTAGCTGGTGCAACTAGCGACCCCACACCTCCACCAGATAGCGGAACAGTAGCTGCCTTACCTGAACCATCACTCCCGGTAGTCGGTACTGCTCCCCAGCCTAGCGTTATTCCCGGACCGGTCCAGGTAGATACCCCTTCATCAGACCCAGCCGGGGCATCAACTCCTGAAAGTATCACTACGCCTACAGCCGAAGCCGTAACACCTCCGCCAATACCAACAGTTATAACACCTCTCGATAGCGGTGAAGCTGTTGACGAAGCAGCCGCAGAGCCTGGTCCGCAAATTGATTCTGTGCCTGAACCTTCAGACGCCAACCCAGCTACCATCGCCCACAAAAAAATTATTGCACCAATTGATAGCCAACCAAAGAAAGATCTCAATGCTTTGTTGGCAGCTGAAGAAGCTAAGCAGCCTGCCCCACAGACATCCCCAGTATCCGATGCGCCTTCTGAGCCACTAGCCACCCCGCCGCCCGCTGCGCCTGCCAGTGATGATAACGAGCAACCGGCTGATCCTAGTAGCATTACGCTCTAGGGGAACTGGGAACCCGGAACTGACAATTGGTGGAATAACGTCGGCTGGAGACTAATTAACATAAACTACGCGGCTAGTTGCTAGTTACCAGTTCCCGGTTACTATATACCTATGCGAATTAATAAATTTATAGCCCACGCCAGCGGGTTAAGCCGGCGGGCGGCCGATACTGCAATCCAAAATGGCAGAGTGAAGGTTAACGGAAGTCTAGCCACCACAGGTGATACCATTGAAAGCACCGATTCGATTACTCTTGATGGCGCGCATATTACACTCCCTGCTAAGACCACTACCATCGTGCTTAATAAACCGGCCGGCTACGTTTGCAGCCGCCTGGGACAAGGAAGTCGTACAGTTTATGATTTATTACCCACTGCATTACATCACGTCAAACCCGTTGGACGGCTTGATAAAGACTCTTCGGGCTTATTACTACTAACTGACGACGGCAAGCTAGCTAACCAATTAACGCACCCTAGATACGCCAAAAACAAAATATACGAAATTGAGCTCAATAAGCCACTCTTGGCAGCCGATAAGCATCTTATCCTCAAGCATCTTGTGCAGCTCAATGATGGGCTGAGTGGCTTCAAACTAGAAGAAAACGATAAAGCCGGCATATACTGGCGGATCGTTATGCAAGAAGGCCGCAACCGCCAGATCCGCCGTACCTTTGCCGCCCTAGGTTACAGCGTAACAAAACTCCATCGTACCCAGATCGGTACCTACGAACTCGGTAAGCTGGCGAAAGGCAGCTATACCTCCACTGTGAAAGCTATCCCGCGGTGATCAGACTCCCGGTGATAGCCTCCGACCTCAAATCCCCGGCTGTGTACTTGTTCGCTGACTAATCCGTGATCCAGGTCAAGCATAGGAAAGCGAGCTGGCATAGTGGGCTGGTGCAAGATATCCACATCGCGCAAGCCGGCCTGTTCGAAGAGCTGCATGGTGGTACCGCTAGCCATTTCAGCTACTTTGCCTCCAACCATTCTAACCCAGGCGTTTGGAGTCCGTTGTATGGCACGGTGCACCAGCTTGTGCCGGAACGGAGCGTATTGCCTATCCCCTTGGTGCAGCGCGTTGAAATCACCAAGCAATACGGACGGCTCGTCGGCTTTAACGTGCTCCATAGCCGCATGCGCCTGTTTAATACGGGCTGCTTCGCAACGATCATCAAAATGTAATCCCATTATATGTAATGGTGCATTTGTTTCACGATCCGTCACTCGGAGACTAAGTCCGTTACGGTTACCGAGTCGCACGACCTGCGTGGCGTGGATTGCTAAGCGTGAAAGAACTGTTAGATAGCGGCCGTGCACAGCGTGATCGTCATCGTAGGCAGCCTCACGAATCGTATAGCCGGCTTGATGAAATGCATCATAAGCTCCAGCGACTTCCTGTGCACGCGCCCCATCAAGAGAATTTTCCACCCTGAAGGCGTCACTAAGTACAATAACATCAGCATCATACTGCTTGATAGCTTCAACCAGGGCGGGAGCACGCTCGCGTATTGCTAGACTTTCCTGAAGATTCCAACCGACTGCATCAATGGCCATATGGTTTATAATTAATACTTGCAACCATAACTTTTGTCAATAGCCTCACTCTGTTATACTAATCTGAAGTGGCAAAAAAATTACCGATTGTGGCGATTGTAGGACGGGCGAACGTGGGCAAGTCCAGCCTGTTCAATGCGATCCTAGACAGGCGCGAAGCGATTGTCGCCCGTGAGGCCGGTACAACCCGCGATAGCGTGATGGCCAAGGCGGAATACAAAGAGCAGCACTTCTGGCTTGTCGATACGGCGGGCATTAAGGATCCAGAGGATGAGTTTGAGTTTACTATTCAGGAACAGATTCTCCAGGCAGCTGACAGCGCAGACGTAATCTGGGTTATGGTAGAAGCTAATATACCGATTACCGAAGAAGACCGCCCGGTCGCTAAGATGGCCTTAAAGAGCCGTAAGCCGGTCTTCTTAATCATCAATAAGGTCGATAAAGCCAAAGGAGCCGACTTGGCCGGCTTCGACCGGCTGGGCATCAAACCGATTCTGCATACCAGTACGACGCAGCAGCGGGGTATTGAGCAATTACTAGACACCTTGGTGGGGATTATTCCAAAGGCAGTTCAGGAAGAAGACGACGACCGGCTGCGGATTGCCATCCTTGGCCGACCAAATGTTGGTAAATCACAATTATTTAATACGCTGGCTAAAAAGCAGCAGGCCATTGTAGCTGATCGGGCTGGCACCACCAGGGATGTTAACCACACAGTAGTAAAATACCAGGGCAGAGAAGTTGAGCTGCTCGATACGGCTGGGATACGGCGGAGCGGAAAGATCCAGGTGGGCATTGAACGCTTCAGCGTTATCCGCGCCCTGAGCGCTATCGAACAAGCCGATATCTGTTTCCTGCTAATGGATGTCAATGAGCTTAACGTTCAGCTCGACCAGAAGATTGCCGGCATGGTTAAAGATGCCGGTAAGGGCCTGGTGCTCGTTGTTAGCAAGTGGGACGCAGTGGAAGGCAAAGACGCCTACACCCGGGATGCACTCGCACCTCAGATTGCCACTAATTATGATTTTGTGCCTTGGGCGCCGTTAATATTCACCAGCTCAGTCAGCGGCCAGAACGTAACTAAGCTGTTTGACCTGGCCAGCGACATTGATGAGCAGCGCCGCAAACGAATCGCCACTCCGGAGCTTAATAAATGGCTACGCCAGGTCGTGGATGCCCACCCGCCAGCTGGCCTTAAAAACCGCAGTCCGAAGCTTAACTACATGGTGCAGGAGCACGATAACCCGATACCTGCCTTTAAGGTTTTCGGCAGCCACACCCGCTTCCTGCACTGGAGCTACAAACGTTATATGGACCGGCAGATGCGTGAGAAGTTCGGCTATGCCGGCACACCTATCCAGCTGTGGTTTATCGAAAAACACCTCACACACAAACATGGTTTGAGCCCAACAAAAAGTAAAGAAGTTGCATAGATTTGCTGTTTTGAATATGTTATAAATGGTATTAATATTTTCTAGAGGCCTTTATGAAGACATCAGCTGAAGTAATTCCTACTATGATCGAGCGGCCAGCCTTGCAAAAGGGCATCCGCCAATTATTGGGTAAGGCACTCGACCCGTCGTGCTCGCTTGCTGAGTCTGCCGAAGCTGCCCAAACTGTTTCTGCTACGATTGGTCATATTTTGACAGGACAGTTGGTAGTCCAACCGATTTTAAGCCCTCAGGAGCTGGGTTATTATGGAGATTGGTCGCGAGGGATTATTAGCATGGAGGAAAAGGCCCGTAATCCGCAGGTGGCAAACGGTCGTAATCGGCCACGAGCGCGTCAAGTCGTCAAACTCAAAAATAACTGACCTTACTGGCGCCGCAGAGCAATGTCCTGATTTTGATAACTGGACAATACCGAGGTAGAGTGCCAAACTTTACAGCATGGCATGGTTACAAAAGCGACCGCAAGTTAGCAATCCGACGATGTTTTATACGGTGGGGCTAAATAAGACCATCCTCCTTGTAGGGTTAGGTAATCCAGGTAAAGAATATGGTCTGACTCGGCATAATGTCGGCTTTCTATGCCTAGACGAATTTGTTAGCAAAGCTGATGAAATGGCAGACTGGCTACAAAAGAAAGACCTCAAATGCCTGCTGAGTAGTGGGCAGATAGGCGATAGCCGGGTTATTGCTATTAAGCCTACGACTTTTATGAATGTGAGCGGCGAAGCCGTGCAGGCGGTCGTACAATTTTATAAGATTGCTGCCGAGCATATCGCTGTTGTACACGACGAGCTTGACATAGATTTTGGTCAGGTACGCCTGCGCCGCGGCGGTAGCAGCGCGGGACATAATGGTATTAAATCTGTTACCCAGCACATTGGCGAGGATTATGGCCGTATCCGCACTGGCGTAGGTCCCAAAACACCCGAAGAAATAGATAGCGCCGATTTTGTATTGCAAAGGTTTTCGGCCAGCGAACAGCTGCAACTGCCCAACCTCATACGCGAAGTAAATGCTGTATTAAGCGAATACGTTTACGGGGCGGAGTTGCCCCAAGACACTCGCAATTTTCTAATCTGAGAGGCTTGAAGGTTTGGTTTCTGGGCCCATCCAGAGATCTATTTCCATAGAAACGACTTCTTCGATTATTTTTCTGACAACTTTTTTATCTTCGAGGAAACGAAACGCCTCATCGAGTAAGCTTCTACGGTCGGCATTTGAGTAGTGCACTGTTCGCCCATGCTGGATATCGCGCTCACGCTCGCTTAATGACGCCTCTAACCCATAAACATCTATTAAACTAATGTGGACAGGGCTATTATACCCAGTTATCTCTTGTTCAGGCTGTGTCAGTATGGCAAGCTCACCGTCAAACTTCATGGGCTCTTATTCTAAGCGCGCTAGGCCTTTTCTTCAGTAGGAAAACTTACGTTAACGGTTCAACACCCTACAATGCCTTCATTTTAATAATGGGGCTATAAACTGGACTTTGTTATTTACTAACATTCCTTATTTAGGCAGTCTCTTTAAATAAACTTCCCACGACCTGACGGTCGGGGTATTACCTGTTTCAAACCAACTTGACGTTGGCTTGCCCGGCATCGACCTGGCCTTGCTGTTCGATGTACCGGCGTATGGTTTGTTCGTTGATGCCAACAGTACTCACGAAGTAGCCTTCCGACCAAATACTGTCAGTGCCCCAGTAGACCTCTTTGAGGAATGGGAACTCGG
>JBBPZG010000112.1:0-10058 GCA_038199095.1 Saccharimonadales bacterium (SeqCode) | reverse complement strand
TAACTATGTGCGGCATCGTAGGTTATATCGGTCGTAAACCTGGAGCAGCGGTCGTGTTGGAAGGACTGCAGGCGCTGGAATACCGCGGCTATGACTCAGCCGGCATTGCCGCTATAAACAGGTCGGGCAGCAAAGTAGTAAAGCAAGTTGGGCGCGTCGAAGGCTTGAGCGCACTAGTAAAAAAGAAGGGTCTGGACGCGCCACTAGCCATCGGCCATACCCGCTGGGCCACCCATGGCGCCCCGACGTTGCATAATGCCCATCCGCATACCAATCAAGCCCAAACTATATACGTTGTCCATAACGGTATCATTGAAAATTACGTAGAACTGCGTGACAAGCTGCAAGCCAAAGGCTATGTTTTTGTATCAGAGACGGATACCGAAGTCATCCCCCACTTAATTGACTACTACGCCAAGCGCCTCAAAACATTTGAGGCCGCTTTTAAGGCAGCACTTAATGATTTGCAGGGAGCCTACGCCATCGCTGCCATCTCGGCTGATGAGCCGGGAACTTTGCTGGCTGCCAGGCTGTCCAGTCCGCTGGTCATTGGCGTTGGCCAGGGTGCGCACTTCTTGGCATCCGATCCTACAGCCATCATGCAGCACACTAAAAAGGTTGTCTACCTTGACGATTATGACGTAGCGACAATCAGTGCTGATATGCTGACTATCCACAATTTAAAGCAGGGTAAACGCACAAAGCCAAAACTAGAGTTGCTGGACTACGATAACGAACAGGCTAGGCTTGGCGACTTCCCGCACTTTATGCTCAAGGAGATTTTTGAAGCGCCGGCGACCATTCGTTCGGCGACGTTAGGGCGCGCACTCGCTAGCAAAAGCCTGGTGAAGCTTGGCGGCCTGGAAGATGTGTTGGGCCAGCTGGACTACATCGACCGGATTGTCATTGTGGCGTGTGGCACGTCGTACTACGCTGGCCTGGTCGGTGAGTACTTAATTGAGGAGATAGCGGGCATTCCCGTAGAAGTCCAGCTGGCCAGCGAGTTTAAGTACCGCAATGAACCCTTTTCGCGCAGCACGGCGCTACTAGCTATCTCGCAGTCCGGCGAAACGGCCGACACTATTGCCGCCCTGAAAAAAGTTGAAGACTACGGTGTGCTCCGGCTGGGAATTGTGAATACCGTGGGCAGCAGTATTGCCCGTATGACCGATGCCGGCGTCTACTGCCACGCCGGACCCGAGCAGGCAGTCGCCAGCACTAAAGCTTTTATCGCCCAGGTAACCGTTCTGGCACTGATAGCCTTACACCTGAGCAACGGTACTACTAAAGACTTCAAGCCGCTTCTTAAAGAGCTGGAGGCCCTTCCCGCTAAGGCCCAGGCTATCCTCGACAACGCCGGAGACATCAAAAAAATTGCCATAAAGTATAAAGATTACCGCGAGTTCCTCTTCATCGGCCGCCATTACGCTTACCCGAGCGCACTGGAAGGCGCCCTGAAGCTCAAAGAAGTGTCCTACATCCATGCCGAAGGCTACGCTGCAGGCGAAATGAAACACGGCCCGCTGGCAATGATCGATAAAAACTTTCCCACCTTTGCGCTGGCTACTGATTCGCCGCTACTCGAAAAAACCTACTCTAACATCCAGGAAATCCGTGCCCGCAAAGGCGCGGTGGTCGCCGTTGCTACCGTCGGGAATAAGTCCATAAAGAAACAGGCTAACGACGTTATTTACGTCCCCGAAACGCTGGATCACACCCAGCCCATCCTCCATGCCATCGTCACGCAGCTTTTCGCCTACTACATCGCCGTCGCCCGCGGCTACAACGTTGACCGGCCCCGCAATCTGGCTAAATCCGTCACCGTCGAGTAGTTACCTTATCTTTACAATTGCTTCGATAGCGAAAGCAGTGTCTTCCCAGTTGCGGACGGCGATGCTGTCGATACCCATTTGCTGAACAGGGTAGTCATTACCGCCTTCGATGATTTTATCGCCCATAAATAAAATATCCTGTTTAGTGAGACCGGTAGCATCCATGAGTTTGTTCATGCCGTAGGCTTTGTCTACACCGGGCTTAGTGACATCGATCGATGTGGCACCAGACGCGCGAACTTCAAAGTCGGGTATTTTTGGAGCAACTATTTCCCTGATTTTGAGTTTCTTAGTGCCATCAGGATCCCATGCTTCTTTGATATGCACGCCTTCCTCGCCCAACTCGGCGACGATTTCTTGGCCTAAAATCGATAACGTCACCTGGCTATCGCGGTCTTCAATAGTTTCGCCGTATGTCTTATCGGTCCGATAACCAGACTCGCTTAGGCCTTCATCAAGAGCTTTAATAATCTGCTGCTTCTGCCCGGGTGTGAAATCTTCTGCATAATTCAAGTGCCAGTCATTAGATTGCTCATCGTAGCTGTAATAGCGGGTACCGCTGGTTGGCATAAGATGCAGCTTCTTGAGCATGTCTCTTGAACTGGTTATTTGGGTCAGTACCTGACGCTGGAACAGTTCATACTTACCGCCCGAGATGATGCAGATTTCAAAGCCTGCAAGCAAAGAGTTCAGCAGTTCCGCCATTCTGGGCGGTAAGGTAGACTTGCTAGGCGCTAAGGTTCCGTCCAGATCAAAGGCAATAAGTTTCTTCATTAGTTCTCCTTAGTTTCGGGTAGGTGTTTAATAAGTTGATTATACGTTTTTAGATCATTTACGGCTATCCAGGTGCCTTTCGTCAAACCGGCCGACCAAAGTTTATTCTCTTTGGCCAGAATAGGGAAAAGCACCTGCTCAAAGTCGCTTTTTTTAGTTAGGCTGAATAGCTCTTGAAACCTTGGCAAAATGTCAGGGGAAAAAACTGTTATGCCGACATGGGCAGGCACTGGAATCAGCGGGTACATTTGCGTATCAATTACGGCATTGTTGACAACCATCATACCAGTTGAGGCATACGGCTGCCCGTGGGCTAGCACAGCCGTGGCGTGCATACCATGCTTTTCACCTTCTAAGTGTGCCTCGCCTATAAACCGCACGTATGAGCCGGGAAACTCCAGAATTACGTCGTCTGGGTTGGCGACAATCAGATATGAACCTGTGGGTATAGAACCGTTCTCGAGAGCATTGCGGATAGCACCGCCTTTGCCTGCGGGCGGTTCGGGGTCCTGGCTGTACTTGATTTCGACACCCAACGATGAGCCGTCGCCTAGCCGGTCCTGGACAGTGTGGGCGTTGTGATAAACCAGGGCGACAAACTTCTTTATACCAGCATCGCGGTACGCCCGGATAGCCATTTCAATCATAGTGTCGCCATTAGGTAGCTGATGGGCATTCTTCTGGATTTTTTCGCCTGCAAGCACAGCCGCATAGCGGGTACTCTCACCCCCGGCCATCAAGGCCACGACCGCGTTATCGGTAAATGCTTTCCACGTCTCATCTGACACTTTAGAAGGTTCACGAAAACTGGCAACCCGCTCAGCTAACCCATCAAGTTCTTTCTGCAATTCCATAATTTACCCTCAGTTGATTGAAGCCGTCGCCCACTATTGTACCAGTCTTCCTCAGCATACAGCTAAGTAGCGGTCACAATGGACGAGTGCAGTTTGGGATGTAAAGCGAGCCCCGCAACGGAGACGTACTAAATGGTACGGCGGAGTGATAAATGAACGATTAGTTCAATTATATGCCGAACCCGAGCAAGCCTTCCTTAATATTAAAAGCTTGCCCGGCGAGAAGCTATAGGAGCAGAGTTTTACGCCCAAAATGTGCCGTCCATTGTGACCGCCCTGATATACTAATTAAAGTATGAAAATATTGGTTACTGGAGGGGCAGGCTTCATCGGTTCAAACTTCGTGCACCATGTGTACCGGGAGCGGCCCGACTGGCACGTTACTGTCTTTGACAAACTGACGTATGCCGGCAATAAGGCCAATCTTGCCGGGTTAGATGAAAGCCGGGTCGCTTTCATTCAGGGCGATATTTGTGACGAAGCAGCCATTGACGAAGCCATCGCCGCCTGCGATGCTGTCATTCACTTTGCCGCCGAATCACATAATGACAACTCCCTGCACTCTCCCCGCCCTTTCCTTGATACGAATATTGTAGGCACGTATCAGATCCTGGAGTCCGTCCGTAAGCACAACAAGCGCCTGCACCATATCTCGACAGACGAGGTATACGGCGACCTGGAGCTCGATGATCCCGCCAAATTCACACCGGATACTCCCTACAATCCCTCCAGCCCGTACTCGAGTACTAAAGCCGGTTCAGACTTGCTAGTCCGGGCTTGGGTGCGCAGCTTTGGCGTCCAAGCAACTATTTCTAACTGTTCGAATAACTATGGGCCTTTTCAGCATGTGGAAAAGGTTATACCGCGCCAAGTCACCAACATCCTAACGGGTCAAAAACTCAAGTTGTATGGTTCGGGCGAAAACGTCCGTGACTGGATACATACGGAAGACCACTCTTCTGGTGTTTTGACGATTCTAGAAAAAGGTAAAATCGGCGAAACTTATCTCATTGGTGCTGATGGTGAAAAGAATAATCTCGAAGTCTTCCATTTAATCTTGGAACTCATGGGCAAGGACGAAACCTGGCTGGAGCACGTCAATGACCGGCCGGGCCACGACCTGCGCTACGCTATCGATGCCAGCAAACTACGCAACGAACTCGGCTGGGAGCCCAAGTACACCGATTTCCGCGAAGGTTTACAGGCCACTATCGATTGGTACACCCAGCATGAGGACTGGTGGCGCCCACAAAAAGAAGCCACCGAGGCCAAATACAAGGAGCTTGGGCGTTAGTATGGCAGGCCAGCTCGCCGTCCAGCAGACGAATATTCCTGGTCTTTATACTATTGACCTGGTTGTACATGGCGATAACCGCGGCTGGTTCAAAGAAAACTACCAGCGCGAAAAGATGGAGTCCTTAGGCCTGCCGCACTTTGAGATCGTGCAGAACAACTTTTCCTACAACGCTGAAAAGGGTGTGACCCGCGGACTGCACGCCGAACCCTGGGAAAAGTTCATCTCGGTGGCCAACGGCAAAATCTTTGGCGCCTGGGTGGACTTGCGTAAAGGTGACAGCTTTGGCCAGACGTTGACTCTCGAAATCACGCCCGACAAGGCCGTCTTTGTGCCACGCGGCGTGGCTAATGGCTATCAGACACTTGAAGAAGACATCACCTACACCTACCTGGTAAACGCTCATTGGTCACCGGAAACCCAATATACTTTCGTCAATTTATTTGACCCAGAGCTCGGTATCAATTGGCCGATCCCGCAAGACCAAGCCATTATTTCTGACAAGGATACAGGTCATCCGCTGCTAAACGACGTAACTCCCATGGAGGTGTAGCCATGGATGAACAGTCATTGCTCATTATCGGTGCCAATGGCCAGCTCGGCACAGCGCTCCGGGAACGCTACCCAAATGCCAAGGCTGTTGATAGCTCGGGGCTTGATATTGGTGACCCCCGACAGGTAGCGGACTTCGACTGGAGTAATATAGAAATAGTCTTAAACGCCGCAGCTTACACAAACGTAGATGGGGCAGAAACACCCGACGGCCGCCTGGCCGCTTGGAGAATTAACGCTAGCGGTAGTGCCAACCTCGTGCAGGCAGCAGTAGCCCACGATCTAACGCTGGTTCACGTATCGTCAGATTATGTCTTTGACGGCAGCCAGCACCCACACACCGAGGATGAAGCCTTTACACCCCTTGGGGTATACGGTCAGACTAAAGCAGCCGGAGACATCGCTGTGAGCCTGGCACCAAAGCATTACATTTTGCGAACCAGCTGGGTGATCGGCAGCGGCAAAAACTTCGTACAGACTATGCTTGGCCTGGGCCAAAAAGGCATTGAGCCGACCGTAGTGGCCGACCAGATTGGCCGCTTAACTTTTACAGATGAGCTAGTCAAAGCCATAGACCATCTACTCAATACCCAGGCTGCCTATGGTACCTATAACGTCAGTAATAGCGGCGAGCCTGCCAGCTGGGCAGACATTACCAGAGAAATTTTTAAGCAAGCTGGCCATGCTCTAACCGTAACTGATACCACCACAGCCGAATATTACGCCAGCAAGTCCGGTGTCGCGCCCCGGCCGCTCCAAAGCACACTCTCACTCGACAAACTGCAAGCTACCGGCTTCATATCCACCGATTGGCACGACGACCTAGCAACTTATACTTCACAGGAGGCAGCAACATGAAGGGTATTATTTTAGCCGGCGGTTCCGGCACGCGGCTATATCCAATAACTAAGGGCATCTCCAAGCAGATTATGCCGATTTACGACAAGCCGATGATCTACTATCCTTTAAGCACCCTCCTGCAGGCCGGCATCCGGGATATCCTGATTATTACTACGCCAGATGACCAGGCCCAGTTCCAGCGCCTGCTTGGCAATGGCTCTGATTTAGGTATAAATCTACAGTACGCTGCACAGCCATCCCCCGACGGTCTGGCGCAAGCTTTCATCATTGGCGAAGAGTTTATCGGCGATGACAAAGTAGCCCTTATTCTGGGCGACAATATTTTTTATGGTGAGGCTTTTGGCGCCAGTCTGCAAGCCTGCAACAATCCCGATGGTGGCATCGTTTTCGCCTATGAAGTGTCCGATCCGGAACGCTACGGCGTTGTTGAGTTTGACGAGCAGAACCATGCGGTGTCAATCGCGGAGAAGCCGGCCCAGCCAAAGTCAAACTACGCCGTCGTCGGTTTGTATTTCTATGACAACGACGTTGTAGAAATAGCCAAAAATATTGAGCCCAGTGACCGGGGTGAATTAGAAATTACGACCGTAAACGAAGAATACCTTCACCGCGGCAAGCTCAAGGTCCAGACAATGGACCGCGGCTCGGCCTGGCTCGACACCGGAACTTTTGAATCAATGAACGACGCTTCTGAATATATCCGGGTCATCGAAAAACGAACCGGCATCAAAATCGGCTGTATCGAAGAGATCGCCTACCATCAGGGTTTTATTGGCAAAGCACAGCTAGAGACTATCGCCGAACCACTCAAAAAATCCGGTTACGGCAAATACTTACTTAATTTGAGTTAGGCACAAGTGTTTCTTGCACATTAACGGCGTAGTGGTATATACTAGTACCACTGAACGCTAAAATAAAAAATATGGCTACAAAAAAATACTCGTCCTCAAAATCTAATAAATCCAAGGCTTACAAAAAGGCTGCTTTAATCCTTGTGCCACTTGTAGTGGTTGGCTTAAGCATAGCCCTCCTAGCCCACCAATCGTCAACTTCTAAAACAGCAAAGACGACTCAACCAAAGCAAGTTTCCCCTGCCGGCTCGATCGACTACTCTCCTGCCAAACCAAGCGATAATGCGGCGAACGAAGCTCGTAAAAGTCAGCCTGGCGCCCAACCTAAGGAGGCGTCAGACGGTACTAATACACAAGCAGCTCCAACTCCTTTTAGCGCCACAATTTCTCGTGCGAATGGTCAAGGTCAAAACATAACCGTAGCAGCAATTGTCAATGGTGCCAGTTCTGGTACTTGTACATTTAACTTTTCTCAATCTGCAAACGGTGCCATTGTTAAGCGTTACTCTGAACCGGTGTCTGCTGCAAACCAATCTTATTCTTGCTCTCAAGCAACGGTGGCCATGCCTTCAGGCGGAGATTGGTACGTGAGTCTTTCGGTTGCAAGTAGTGGCAGCGAAGCAAATAATCAATGGGCGGCAAACCCGGTAAAATTATGAGTTTATTTATTCAGAAAATAAGATTGCGCAGTTTAATTCTACTGGTTGCAGCATTTACCACTACAGCGGCAAGCGTGCTATTACCCTTCAGTGTAAGTGCTTTATCCGGAAGTGAGTTCAATCCAGGCAGAATCATTGACGATGGCATTTTTACAAATTACAACACAATGTCAACGCAAGACATTCAAAACTTTTTAAACGCCAAGGTTCCAGTTTGCGATACTGGAGGGACAAAAGCCAGCAGCCACCCGAATGGTTCAGGTGGCTATTATACTCGTGCTCAGTGGGGTGCTCTGAACGGTAATCCTGCCCCTTACACTTGTTTAAGAGATTACGTAGAAAATATCTCTACTAAGCAGAATAATTTTCAAAGCCCCAACACGCCTGTGCCGGGCGGAAACAGCGCTGCGCAGATTATAGCGACAGTAGCTCGTGCATATCAGATTAACCCTCAGGTAATACTTGTAACCTTGCAGAAAGAGCAAGGCTTAATAACTGACGACTGGCCATGGGCTACTGAATATCGCTCTGCTATGGGATATGGCTGTCCTGATACAGCCGCCTGCGATACGAAGTATTATGGCTTTTACAACCAAGTTGATAATGCCGCCCGGCAGTTTAAGTATTACCTTGAGCACCCAAACGCCTTTAACTACTGGACGGGTAATAATTATATACAATACAACCCGAACGCCAGTTGCGGCGGGTCAGTCGTCAATATCCAAAACCCTGCCACTGCTGCTCTCTATATCTATACCCCCTATCAGCCGAACGCCGGTTCGCTAGCCAACTTAAGTGACTCTAACGCCGGCGGTACCGCCACCTGCGGCGCGTACGGCAACAGAAACTTCTGGTGGTACTTCAACACCTGGTTTGGGGACTCGATAATAGCCTGCGGCAACAATGAACCAATTATGCCTCAAGTAGTAAGCATGTATAACCCGAAGACTTACGATCATTTTTATACAGCCTACGCTTGTGAAGCTAATGTTCTAGGTTACAAGCAAGGCTACACTTACGAAGGTGCAATGTTTAATACTACTGCAGTAAATCCATCAGGCGTGCCGGTCTGGCGGCTATATAACCCTTCAACTGGTCAACACTTGTGGACGACAAGCCAGGCAGATATAGACAACGCCAAAATGGTGGGTTACACCCAGGAGGGTATAGCTTACTACACAGCTCCAGCTAACGCACCCAGGGTCACTCCCGTCTACAGGCTTTATAATGCTTCTACTTATCAGCATGTCTGGGATTTATCTCAGGGTAATGCTGCGACCCAACAGGCAGGCTTTAAGCTAGAAGGTCCTGCCTTCTACAGTCAATAGCTACGCTCAGATCGCTTCTAATGTCAGCCTAAGACCTGCTTCCAAGCTTGTACTACTCTCAATTTTAAACTCGTTCGCGAACCGAGTAGTGTCAATTTTGGCGTGTCTTAAAAATGTTTTTGGCTCGTCGGCGTACTTGACAATAGATTCAGTATGCACAAGTGGCTGCAGTGTACGGATAACTTCATTAACGCTTGTTTGTTGGCCGCTGCCTAGATTATAGATATGTTGCTGGGCATTTTTGAAAGATTGAGCCATCATCGCCGTAGCATCTCTGATGTATATATAATCACGGGAGCTCGTACCGTCACCTATAACTGTAATGTCTTCATGCTCTGACATTTTTTTGATAAAGGACGGTATCACTCCTTGATTATTTTTAGTAACCTGACGCGGACCATAGGGATTTGACAGACGATACGCTACATAATCCAGGCCGTATTTGCGATTAAAATAGCTAAGATAATACTCAGACGCAAGTTTACCTATCCCATATGGTGATACTGGCTCAGGAGCGTCTCCCTCTGCAACATTTTTCCGCTCAGCTATAGTACCGTAAACGGCTCCTCCAGATGAGATATACGCAATTTTCTTTACGCCTGCTTCAACGGATTTTTCAAACAACTGTATGTTCCTTAGTAAGTTCAGGCTTACGTCGGTATACGGGTCAGAGTCTGCAGAAAAAGGTGTCGTTGCTGAAAAACTATGGAAAACATAATCGATATTTTGGAGCGATCTAAAAACCGTCATGTCGTCAAAAAAATCACCTTGGAATATTTCCACGTTATTGCTCTTTGAAAACTGGGCCGGCTTAGAGTATCTATCAAAGGCCCGGACTTTGTAACCGACTTCTGCCAGCTCGTCGACTAAATGACTACCTATAAAGCCATTTGCTCCAATGATTAAGCATGTCCCTTTTGTCTGCATATGTTTACTATCATAGCAAAAAGCGCTTAATACACACCTTTGTCTGCCCCAAAAGCGCGCCTTACTACTTCTTCAACGCGTCGAGGTACGAATTATTCTCTTGCTGCTTGGCCAACTCGTACGATG
>JBBPZG010000111.1:0-3023 GCA_038199095.1 Saccharimonadales bacterium (SeqCode) | reverse complement strand
TGTAGCCCTCGGCAGTTAGATTGTTGTAGGGTCGGTACTCATCGGTATAAATCGTAGCTTCGATGTTCACATGCTCACGGATAACGGTCATCAAGGTAGCACGCTTGGTATCAATTGTAACTTTAGCTCGAACTTCACCATTTCTTTGTGCTAAGCCAACTACTGAGGTTTTTGTTTTAACGCTCCGACCCTGATTGTGGGGAGTTCGTTTGTTGGCGTGCTTGTTCTTTTCATTACCACCAACGTATGTTTCGTCAATCTCAACTTCACCACCCAGCTGTCCATCACCGTGCTCAAAAACAGCGCGGATACGGGAGAGCATGAACCACGCAGACTTTTGAGTGATACCTAAAAATTTACCGAGCTGGATAGAGGATATGCCTTTCTTTAAACTAGTAGATAGATATATAGCCAGAAACCATTTCTGAAGCGGTAGTTTGCTGTCCTCAAAGATTGTACCGACACGGACGCTGAACGCCTGACGACAAATAGCACATTTGAGCTTGCCATTAGCTAACTTGTAAAATTTAGCGTCTACCACACCGCAGCGAGGACAGATGGCATCTTCGCCCCAACGGTCTTTGGCGAGGTAATCAATACAGGCTTGCTCATCGGCAAACTGTTTGTAGAAGTCTATTAGGGTTGAGGCATTTTCCATACCTTAAGCTTAACAAAATAAGTTGGTACCGTCAAGTATATAATTGCCTTACCATAATAGCAGAAGACCTGGGTTTACTGCTCATATAGGTCACCCCTTCAGGACGCTCAAAGATATACGCAAAAAGAGGTATAAAGTTTTACAATCTCGCCGTCTTAAGCTGCTCGTGAGCGTAGGCATCTAGTTTTGCCTCTGCGTGGTCGCGAATTTGGCGCACCCTCGTCTTGGTGACCTGGAGGTCGTAGGCTATCTCTTGAAGGCTCTTTTCAGGAATATCCATCAAGCCATAATATGCTACCAATACCTTTATCTCCTTAGCACTCAAAACCTGATCCATCGCGTTACCGATAGTCTGGCCTAAGCCGGGCTGCGCCAAGCTTTCCAGTGCTTCTTCGGCGCAATCGTCGGTTCTCGCCAGATAGTCGCCCAGTTCCCTTTTGCCGTCATCAGTAACGGGTTTATCAAGCGAGATCGGTGCTACAGCCCATTGCTTGAGCTGGCTAACTTCTTCGGCCGGCATTTCTACGTGATTGGCGATTTCTTCATCAGTCGGCTCTCTACTAAGTTCTGGAGTAAGCTTGCGTTCCGCCCGACGCACCTTTTTAAGCTTCTCGTCGACACTAACGGGTAGGCGAATAGTGCGGCTGTGGTTGGCAATTCCGCGCGATATGGATTGCCTTATCCATAACGTGGCGTAAGTGCTAAACTTAAAGCCTTTGCGATAGTCGAACTTTTCAGTAGCTCGCAGTAAACCAAAGCTTCCTTCTTGAATGAGGTCTGGAAGGGGCAGGTCTTCGCTTTGGTATTGTTTAGCAATCGATACTAATAAGCGCAGGTTAGCATTAAACATATGGTCCTTAGCCTGCAGATCACCCCGCTCAATCCGCTTGGCCAGCATTACCTCTTGTCGTGCAGTAAGCAGCGGGGTTTTGGCGACACCATTTAAAAATAGCTGCATGGAATCCCGTACCGGGGTTTCGGCTATTGACTGCCTGATCTGTTGCTTCTGCTGAGTGCTAGCGGGGAGCTCAGCGGTGCTACCGACCCCTTCATGCTCTTCAACTATCGGGTCGAGCCTAGCTGGCGCTTTTAGCCCCTCGGCTGCTTGCGGTAGTTCTGCTTCATCGGCGTGCAAGTTATTGCTCTCACTACTTTGGACTACTGTATGCAGGCCGCCCAAAGCAACCCGTTCAGCTTTAAGCGTTTCGGGTTGCATGTCTTCTTCCCAGTTTCCTGCAGTTTCCATATTAGTTGCGACACTCCTTTCTTGCCTATCCTCGAAAGTGTACCTACTGTAACAAGCTACGTAAAGTTGTCAAATAACCAAAGCTTTACCTAAAGAGTTTACGGCAAGGCTTAATCAGACTAACTCTCCTGAATGACATTAGACGAACTTGGCCTCATTCCTGACCTGAACCACCGTCTAGTTGCGGCGAAGGATGGAATGCTTTCTCCCATTGTTCCACCGCCGTAAGTGTAACTATACCAACGAAGGGTACGGCCAGAAACGCGCTGGTTAAGCCTACTTGAAGATTATTTTCCAGAAGTCCTACTTCTAAGCCTAAGCCCGTCCCCGCTACGGCCGCAAAACCTACGCTTGTGGCCAAATAGGCGACTCTTGAGTTGGCGATACTTTTTTCCAGATGTTTTCGCATTGCCTACTTTTATAGATGATTGGTTGCGGGTTTGCAAGCACTCGCTGAAAAAAGTAGCTCTATAATAACTGGTTCATATGGCGAGCTTGGAAGTGAGGGACGAGATCTCTCGGCGGAGCCTGTGCGGAACTTCCGTTCTCCGTAGTACTACGAAGGATGAACGATTCAGTGCCCGAGATGACATTACTAGAGGTGGAGGTTCGAATCTCAGGTTAGACGTTAGATTCTCAACAAGCTAGGGCTTAATCTTTTTTAGAGCCGCGCCAATGTCTTTGCGGGTGGGTGGATCCCCAAATTTTTCTATGACGTTAAAGCCTTTTTCGTGCGATATAATTTTTTCAATTTTTTGGATCTCATGGCCAGGGATGGCTATAAACCGTCGCTGGTTTTGGTGAAAATCTTTGTACGCCTTGGGTGTCAGTTCAATACGTAGATTACAGGTGGTTAAAGAGCACTCGCAGAAAAACTTCATGCTAGCTTCGGTGTCCCTACCCTCTTGTTCCTGCAAAAACTCCTGGACATCTTTGTTGGCTTCGCGGTAGATAACCTCGTTTTCTGCTAAGCGCCGGCCGGATTGTACATTTGAAAACTTATTATGAAATGGATTCTAAACAAAGTCATGTATTGTCCGCAGTATGAGGCTGGGCCTAAGCATTGGTGAGTGGTGGGAAACTGGCTCGACTTTAAGGTGAACACTATCACTCAATACT
>JBBPZG010000110.1:0-4712 GCA_038199095.1 Saccharimonadales bacterium (SeqCode) | reverse complement strand
TACAAAAACTGCAGACAGTGCCATCGCCGCGTATACGGTCCACAAGGCAGGTTCTCCCATGTCAGGTGACTTTTTAACTTCCACGCTCACCCCTCCCTGTGAGGGTGTCAATGGTGAGTCTAGCGATGGTAAAACCCATGTGGAGTTTTCATATTGCCCTAAGAGCACCAAAGCGAGTCAAATAGTAAATTATCTTAATTTGGATGATGGAGAACGCCAATTTGTAGGAGATAAGCCATTAGATATTTTTGAAATACGCGGTAGCTCGGGAGATGTACACCTTGACGCCAATCTGCAGATTAACTATAAGATATTGTCTAAATCACTATATGACTCCGAGAAAGCTTTAAGTGAAGCCGATAGTAGCTCGCAATATGGTTTTGTTATGGTTGGCATGGCATACGACTACTACAGTACTGCGTCACAGAATTCATTCCATTAGTATAGTCGTATTTCTGATAGTCACCATTATTGCCAAAAAGTAAGGCAAAATGTAAATGTTTAGAAGCAGCTGTTAAATTAAACTTCCAAGAATCAGCTTCCACCGCTGAAATTCAGTAAAAGTGGGTGCTAACATTTCAAGCGACGGGTCACCAACTAACTTCATTACTTTTAGTCTAACGGCTAGGACATCCCGATCTTCAGTCGGGACAATAGGAGTTCGCTAATGCTGCGATTACCAGCAGTATATACAGAGCCCAAAAAGCTTCAGGGAAGCTTTTTGTAGACACGAGCGAAGCGTCTCACTCATAAACCGTGAAAAGGCTTTCTCTAACGAAAGACTAAGCTTCAGTGAAGCTTTTTGTAGACGCGAGCGAAGCGTCATACGGTAAGTTTATGTGGCCGGCACAAAGCTATATTTTCGTGGGGATCACCATATGAACCCATTTCAAAACAACTTTCTGGCCATAAACCGGCCCTTTCCGGCCACAAAAGTTGAACTGCTCGTCACCGTAACACCGTTACGCTTCCTCCTATCTCAACTGTTCTGACTCGAAAATCATCCAGTTTCTGTCTCAGAAGTTGTTTTGAAATGGGTTCTATACGTGTTGCTCTTGTTATGCTGGCTTAGGTCCATATCAAACGTATTCTGAATAACTACTTGACATAAATATACTATTTTGACACTATTCTGATACCATGAACACAAAGTTGCAAATCCCTATCGATAAAGATGTACGTGAAGCTCTTGAACGCCGGGCACTTAGCTTAGGATTTGACTCTGTGCAAGCTTATATTCGTGTGTGGGCAAAAGCCGAGGCCGATGGGCGAACGCTCGACTTTGATGGCAGAACGGTGACCCTTAGCCCTGAAGCCGATGAACGGTACCGTCGCATGGTTGCTGAGCTCGAGGCCGAGAAAAAGGCTGGTAACGTTAAAACGTTTAAAACGGTGGATGAGTTTATGGAAGACTTGAGTGTATGAAGCCGATTCGGCGCCATCGTACTTTTGAAAAGAATTTTCGTAACCGTATAGCCCCAAACAAAAAACTTGTGAAGCAGTTCGAGCAACGGCTCGGCTTATTTATACAGAACGTCAGAAGTTATCCGCTTGATGACCATGCGTTAGTTGTTACCATGCAGTGACTCCGGGCTTTTTCGGTTGGTGGTGACTTGCGCGTGGTGTACCGCGAAACTGATGCATATTACGAATTCCCTGATATTGGCTCGCATAATCAAGTTTACTAGAACCCGTCTCAAAATAACTCTCCGGCCATAAAAGCTGAGCTACTCGTCACCGTAACACCGTTACGCCTCCTCCTATCTCAGCTTTTCTGACTCGAAAATCATCCAGTTTCTGCCTCAGAAGCTGTTTTTGAGACGGGTTCTGGGTAATTAATTTTTTGGTCCCATTTGGCCTCTCACCTATATTAATTCAGTCTGTCGCAGTAATTGAAGTATACTAAAATCATGAAACGTTCCGGGCCCTGGCTGGCTGCTACGGGAATATTAGTCATTATTTTTGGGACGATTTACGCAGGTGTGCAGCAATCGCAGCGCAATGAGGCGAATTATCCGCAAATACAACTGGCCGAAGATGCGGCGGTGGCGCTAAATAGCGGCGCTAAACCGGGGGTTTTCGCCAGGACAAAAATAGATTTGCAACACAGTCTGCGTCCGTTCATTATTGTTTATGATAAATCTGGCCATGTGGTGACCGGCTCTGGCTACCTGCATGGCCGCATACCTACGGTGGCCCAGGGAGTATTAACGGTTGCCCAGGGTAAACCATATAACTTTGTGACATGGCAGCCTGAACCGAACGTGCGGATTGCTGCCGTTAGCGTGGCTGCTGACAAGTATTATGTCCTAAGTGGTCGTTCGTTGGCTGAAGTTGAGAAAAATGAGTCTCGGACTTTACAGCTCGCGCTCCTAGGGGGACTGGCGTCACTGTTGGTTCTAAGCGCGGCTTTCATTACCTCAGGCAGACGGACTATCTCATAAAGGCGGGTAAGCTAACTGATTGCTAAAAAGCGATATTTAGGTTATTGTGAAAGTTAATCAGATAGTGGTGGTTCTGGGATTAACTGTCAGGGAGCCTTGGATTATGCGCGCTTACAAAGAAAGCAACGGCTAAAATCAGTGAAGCGGATTCTATTATATGTAGTTTATGCAGCGGTCATTATTGGCCTGCTGGTGGCCATTGTCCTGGCGTTCCGGACTAAAGCCGCCGCACCAGGCAAGACTCCTACTATTGCCAATAAGGCCCAGCAGCAGAAGCACACCGCAACGCCAAAACCGGCTAATCCGGCACCTACACCTCAACCGCAAACGACTCCAAGTCCACCCCAACCTAGTCCGACTACACCTGTACAACAGCCAGCTGGCACCGACCAGAACCTAAGCAATACCGGGCCGGGTGATGTTGTGCTGCTGTTTGTGGCCACCGTTTCAGCAGGTACCATAGCTTATTCGTACTTCCAGCGCAAAAAACTAGCTTAGCGGCCGCATAAGCCCGCTTCACAGTTCTTATTATTTAGCCACAACGGGTATATACTGGGCAGTAAGTAGAAATTCTGTTGGGGTGGATAGCAAGTATGAAACAAACCGGTAAGACGCCCGCGCTGTCGCTCAAGGGTTTTAAGCGGACAAAAGTTATCGCTACGGTCGGTCCGTCGACTAATAGCTATGAGGCGCTGCTAGCAATGATTGAAGCAGGGGCCAACGGCATCCGCCTGAACTTTAGCCATGGTACACAGGATGAGCGCAGCCAGCAGATTAAGTGGGTACGCCAGGCTAGTAAAGCCACCGGTAAACCCATAGCTATTATCCAGGATTTACAGGGTCCAAAGATTCGGCTGGGTGACTTTGAAGACGTAGTCGATGTCAAAAAGGGCCAGACCCTGGCTTTTGAATACCAAGCAGACTTCGCAGCCAGCGGACGCCTGCCCACGCAGTATGATTTGAGTAAGAAAGTGAAGCGTGGCGAACGGATTTACCTCTATGACGGCAAGGTTCGGACAACGGTGACGAGCGTGCGGGCCGGTATCGTCCATGTCCAGGTAGAAAATGATGGCTTCCTAGTAAAGCGCAAAGGGATGAACCTGCCTGACACGGATTTTGGTGGTGACATCATTACCGCCAAAGACCGGGCTGACCTGGTGTATGGTTCGGCCCAGGACATAGACTATGTAGCATTGAGCTTTGTGCAGACGGCGGATGATATCGCGGTGCTGCGTAACTTGCTGAAGGCCGTGAACAGTAGCGCAAAAGTGATTGCCAAAATTGAAACCAAGGCTGCCGTTGTGAATATCGAGGCGATAGTCCAGGCGAGCGACGTGGTAATGATCGCCCGCGGTGATTTGGCCGTCGAAACCCGGGCAGAAAGCGTGCCGATTGTGCAGCGGCGCATCATCGGGCTCGGACAGCGCTATGCGACCCCAACCATCGTGGCGACCCAGATGCTGGGCAGTATGACGGAGCGCCCCGAACCGAGCCGGGCCGAAGTATCGGACGTCGCCACCGCAGTACTAGTTGGGGCGGATTGTGTAATGCTGAGCGACGAGACAGCCAGCGGTGCTTACCCCACAGAAGCGGTAGAAACCATGAAGCGGGTAATTTTGTACACCGAAAATAATGCGCCACTGACCGTCAGCTTTCCGGAGTTTGAAGACCATAGCCGCCAAGCCTCTATTAGCCGGGCAGTCATTAGCCTGGCCGATAACATCGGGGCACAGGCTATCGTTGTCGAAACAAAATCTGGCGCTACAGCGTTACAGATCGGCTCGCTGCGTAGTTCTATACCGATAATCGCGGTAACCAGTGATGCGCGCACGGCCCAACAACTAGCTATTGTGTACGACACTAGGAGCTACGTGCGGCCGATCGATCCTCACGCGGCTATCAAGCTAACCGATTGGCTCCATAAAACCAAGTTGTTAAATAAGGGCGATATTGTAGTGACTGCATCCGGCCGCTACCCTGGGGTCGTCGGTACCACCGATACTATCAAAGTACGCGTCCTGGAATAGATCAGACGCTCAGCTTTGCTCCCCGTCATCCTGAACCGACGCTGCAAGCGTCGTCCTCCAACTAGATTGAAGGATCCCGTTCACCAATCAGCAAAGACCTTCTCCTCCTGTGTCATCCCGGATGTAGTCCAGGACTCCTACAAACAGGCACTACCCAAGAGACATACCTCTCCCCTACAGTCTCAACCATCTCTCCTCTCCCATTCTTTTTTGGTGGCAAAAAAGAACCAAAAAAGCCACC
>JBBPZG010000109.1:0-2951 GCA_038199095.1 Saccharimonadales bacterium (SeqCode) | reverse complement strand
GCTGCTGGCATAGCCCTATGATACGCCAGGTTTAGTTCAGGAGACTAGGCAGGCCGCTGTCGGGAGGGGCTCCATCCCACGACCTGACGGTCGGGGTATTAAGCGGGGCTTAATAAATTACTCGACCAGTTCTTCACGCAAGCGAGCTGCTTCAGCTTCAATTTTTGCAAGACGTTTTTGTTTTCTAGCTTTTTCGGCTTGATTGATGCTAGGTTCAGCAGGGTTTTCTGTTCCTTTAGCTTCAACTCCAATATCTGGGTGTCGGGCTTTAGCACCTTCAAGAAACTCAGAAGCCAGAGGTACAGCTTTATTAGCTACTTCTGACCACTTGTCGTGTTCAGGCGTGCCTTCTTTCGTTACCTGCGCCATAGCTACTGCACCTTCGGCAACAGCTTGATGAAGCATTACACCAATAAGGTCGCTAAATGCTTGCTGTCTTCCTTCTTCTGATAATTGTTCGCCTGCCATATATTATTAATTATAACATCTATGTACTATTTAAGCAATAACTGGGTTAAAACATAATGAAGTGAGCGTTTATAACTCCGTAAAATTGACTATCTAACTATCGATTTCGTCTCGTCTCTACTTCCCAGGAATTGGAGACGTTCAAACCCGATTTTAACAGATAAGAAAAAGCCCTTTTAGGACTCTAAGTTGCGAATGGTGCAGCAAAACGTACAAAGCTAAAACTATGTTATAGGCTAAAATTACTATTATGCTCAACTGGAACACTACTCAGGAAAATCCTCGAGCACTCTTACTGACCGCTCATCCAGACGATGAAACAATTTTCTGTGGGGGCCTACTTCTATCACAACTGCACTGGCGATGGCACATCGTATGTATAACTACGGAAACTGATACGCGCTTCAATGAATTTATTACGGCGATGGAAGCGTTTAAACGCTTAGGGGTCAATATCACTAACTATGAAACGCTCAATATGGCCGATAGAGGCAAAGTGCTAAGAGATTCAGAGTTTAGGGCATGGCTAGCAGCTGTCAAAGAACTCGATTTAGCGCCCGATATTGTGTTTACGCATAATGAGAATGGTGAATATGGCCATCCTCATCACGTGGCAGCAAATAAAATCGCCCATAAACTTTATGGAAACGTTTGGGACTTCTGGTGCCCTGGGGAATTTGACGGCCCTAAGCAGTTTAAGAACAAACAACTTAATCAGTTGAACTTGAATAAAGAGATACTTAAGCAAAAAAATAACATTTTTGATTTATCTTACAAGGCCCAGAAAGAAGGGTTACTTGGAGGCTTACCTTCTATCATGAAATACGAATTTGAGGCAGGCACAGAGTTTTTTACAAACTAGCTGCAATCAGCAATAATTCTTATAAAGCAAACTTCTGCGAGTCCATAAAAGTGGCATTTAAAGCGGTTTAAAGCTATTGTGCAGGAGTCAACCACGCCAGTGCCAGGCTGAGAGCACTGGTGCTAGGGCGGCAAGCAGGTCTTTATTGCCGTCCATTGCCAGATTATCTACGGCTGAGGAGACGCTAATGGTTGCCAGGTAGTTGGCGTGCGGCCAGAAGGCTACTACTGCCGCTGCCTGGTTGTCGTTGGCAATAGCAATCGAATCCTCCAGGTTGCTCTGATTTGTAAATTTGTAGCGGCTAGGCTGCTGCTGGCGGGTTTGATATGAAGAATCACCGGCTACACCTCCATCTGGTAACGGTTTGATGGCAATATTTATTACTAGACTGCCGAAAGCGCCAGGTTTAATAATGGTTTGCTGGTAAAGCAGGCCAGCTATAGCTTGGCTGGCAGGCTGCACCTTATAACCTTGGGGCAACGCCAGCTCAAAGTAGGTACTATTCAAGTTGCTGGCTGGTAATTGTTGCTTAGCAGCTTGAGGTGGAGCGTGCTGTAGCTTGAGGTCGGCTTTGGTTGCGCGCCCCTCTACTGGTGCCGAAATAAGTTTGGCTACTACGCCAATACTTATTACCAGTAGCAATAACATACCCAGCAGAAGTTTAGTTTTGCGGCGAAGTGCTAAACTTTTCTGTTTATTGCTAGCCGGTCGTTGCCCATTACTACTATCCATCTCTTAGATATTGTACGTCATTCATTATTAACCCTCGCGTTGGCATCTAAAACCCCGGGCTTTTTTCTTCACTGTCATCTCGAACGCCACTGAGAGATCTCGCCGTCCTCACTTCAGGCTTACGAGGGCATACATATCCTAAGTATTTCCGCATACTCCAAACCTTACCGCAGGCCAATGGCACAGCAATCGCCAAGAATCTGAAACATAGCGCAGCCGGCTTGCAGCACTTGCCCCCGGCCACAGCGCATACCGTCCTCAACGCCTTTGCAGCTTCATTCGCTGATGTATTCTTGGTCGGTATTCCCTTTGCTCTTGCAGCGTTCCTGGTTGCTCTGTTCCTCAAGGAAGCTCCTTTGGGCACGAGCTCAATGTCGCATCTGCAGTGACTGAATAATGCGTAATGCGTTATTTGGCGAGGTTCGGACGGAAAACGCGGGCGATAACAGCGCTCTGGTCTAGCCAGCCAAACTGCCGGCTATCAATACTGGCTGGCAGATTATCGCCGATTACAAACAAACGGTCCTCCTCGATACGCTCAATACGCTTGACCATTTGCTTGTTGGCCTGCTCCACAATCACAACCTGGCCAGGGCGCAGTTTACGGTAGAGGGCTGTCGCTACTATCAGCTGGCCTGGCCGGAGTTTTGGCGCCATGCTGCCGCCCCGCACTCGCCGGATCAAAAATGGTTTGCCAAATGAAAGCATAACTAAAGCCCCTCTTATATAGTTCTATTATAGTCTAGCTATCAAGTGGCAGACTGTGGGATTTCCGCCAGGCCTCGATCTGGGCATGGTTGCCACTTAGCAGCACCTCTGGCACCTTTTCGCCCTGGAAATCTTCTGGGCGGGTATACTGCGGGAACTCCACCGTATGATCATCGGCCTG
>JBBPZG010000108.1:0-24340 GCA_038199095.1 Saccharimonadales bacterium (SeqCode) | reverse complement strand
GTGGGACCCGAATCACGAAACTCCCACCACTGTCATTCCGAGCGAAGCCGAGGAGTCTCGTAGTATATCATCAGAGGTAACGAGATCTCTCGGCTTAGCTCGAGATGACGATGCGTTGGGGTAGAGTTTCGTGATTCGGGTAAATACCCTATAAAATACAATTTACTTTATGATTTAAGAGTATAGTCTCTTGGCGGGCTATAGAGTCGGATTTTCGAACAGTATCACACGAGGGTTAGTTGATAAATATTAGACCTCTGTTATTATATACAATTATGACTTTACATGAGGAGTTAGAAAATCTTGATGAGGATGTCGTTGGCAAAGCTTTTGCTGACGTGATAACAGTTACTCTATTTGAGCCTGAAGAAGCGACTGCTATTGACCGTACCATCGACTCAGACTACACGGCATTAGCTGGAATTGTAGATGCCGCACAAGACATCTTAGAGGGTTACGGTACTCCTGAAAGAGATGCCCATCTTGTAGCTGGCGGGATGAAGATGGCCATCGCTATCCTTAAGAGCTGTGCTGAACGTCAACTCGTTGAAGAAATTGATTTATCTGACCCAGAGACAGAGTAATTCTCTACTCCTTTTATCTGTTTTCGTTCTCGAATAATTTCACTTGCTCTGCTAAAGTGCTTATGCTTGGCGGGCCGTAGCTTTGAATATCTGGAACTATTTTGCAACTAGTTGGCATCTAGCTCATCTAATTGATACTGTTTGAAAGCTACTGTTCTTTCCGTTTCTGCATAGCTTTCGACTTCATTTAATCCGTTTCTAGCGAATAACGTTGTCAGACCCCCACCTAAAATAATCTCAATTACACCCGGCACTAATGCTCCGTTTGCGATTGTCCCAATACCCTCACCACATACCAGTAGCCCCATACCAGATATTGCAAAGCTTGCGAGGAATTGCTTGCGGTCATGGCTAGCAGATTGCTGCCAGCTCTCAAGTGATGCTCCTAAGTCTTCTCTGTTCATTGACATAATAAGAGAGTACACCCGCATTGTATTGTAAGAAAGTGCTTATGCTTGGCGGGACATAGAGTCGGATTTTCGAACTGTTACTACATAATTATAGCGTGCGGTGTTTTCCTAATCACTATTGCTTGGAAGAAAGTAGATGTGTAGGTCAAAAGCTTTTTTGTCGAAACTAGTTAGTGCCACCTGGCTATACTTCTGGTTTACTAGGTGACTGTTTAAAGTTAAACTGATAACAATTAGCTAGACAGTACAAAATTTACGTGTATTTAACAATAAATATTAACGAGCAGCTAATGAGCGAAACGCCCGTTGCATAGTTTGTAGATAGACTGAGCTTAAACTCTCAACTGAACATTACTTTTATAATTCGTAAAAGCTAACACAATTACTCCTCCAAGTGACAGAGAGCAACCCAGAACTACTAAATACCAGAGACCATTGCGAGCATTATCACCCAAAAATGCGATACCGACCACTGCTGGAATTAAAATTTGGCTGGCAGTCATGGTAGCATTCATCACAGTAGCTTGTGCACGTTGCAGAGCAGTCGAAAAAAGCAAGACGCCAAGGGATCCACTAACCAGTAATGAGTAAATAAGTGGATTATAGAAAGTGTGCCAAAGTGGATGTGAAACACTGAAAATCCTACCTATTACTGAAGTATCGCCAAATGCTAAACCGCTGAGAATAGCTAAGCCTACTGTAGATCGATAACTTTTAAGCCGAGCTAAGATATAACCAGCAATGCCTAGGGGGAGTGGTGAAAAAATTATAATCCACCTAACTACGTTACTTATGGGCTCAGATCTCCCGGCCGATGAGGCGATCGCCACTAAGATAAGCCCCACTAAGATAATGATAATTGCAAAGTATGACCAACGATTTATTTCTTGGTGTCTAAACAGTCGCTCAATTAATGCCGTAATCACAATGTTAGCTGCGATAATTGCTTCTACTAAAAATAGTGGTAGGTAGTGTACAGCATATAGGGTTAATATCCAGCCAAGAACATCCAATCCAATGCCACTGACATACGACATATCTTGAAAAAGCCGCCATAATAATCGAGCGTCCAATGACGTCACATTCTTCTCTTTATCAGCACTTATTTTCTGTAGTACGGCTGCCGTACCATTACAGAGAGCACACGCAAAAGCAGCAAGCATCGGAATAAAAGCATTAGGCATGACTTCATATTAGCAAAAAAGCTTATCTCCACTGGCGTAATTATGTTGCCTACCTCAAACCAACGTGTGATAAGTTAACCAATGTCTGCTTGGCCTAGTTGTCCTAGTGTTGCAAAGTTAATGCTATAAGAACTCGTTAGCGAGCCTTAACGTTAGGGATCCGGAACTATTTGATGAGCTCAATAAGAACAATGTAGACAGTATGAGCAGCCAATGCTTAAGGCGGGGCATCGAGTCAGACCTCAGAACTATCGCTTACGTTGAGGGCGCTTTTGGGTGGACAGACCTTGAACCACTATGACTGCCCATAAAATTGCATTTAATAAACCCATCGCCGCTGAATACCATAAATGCAGACTTGTATAAACAGTAAATGCTACTAGTTGAAATGTAGCCGTCGTAATCCCCGTGCCAGCGTGTGGATTATGTTTTTTACTTAAGAGCGTAGGAATTAACGCTAGGTTAAAGCCGAGAATACAAGTTGAAAGTACTAAATCTTGCCAATGTTGGGGCATGCAACAAGTATATCATTAAGCATAAGCTGTATGGCGGGCCATATCGGAAAAAGTCTGGAACTATATTACTCAATGTACAAATGAAAGTCTTGTATTACTATCTGTATAAGCCCACTGCTCAATCATGCACCATATAGAGGAAAACGCTGTCTAGCTCAAATGGCTTCATTGACCGTCTTGGTGAGTCAAGATATCTTTGGCTTAAATTACGGTATCGTTTAAGATGATTCTCTAAAAGCTCTTCATCACTTGTATCTTTATTCATGTCTAGCATCTCTATATGTAGCAAAGGTTCATTACCTGGATGTTTTGGACGACGAACCGTTACTGGTGTAGTTTCTTCGTATCCAATGCGGGAAGTAACTACGTAGTTTTCATCATCTATTTTTGTGATAAGAAATGTTCTCGGTTGATCGTCTGCTTGTTTTGCGTCTTCTAGACTTGCGATCTTACGCTCTTTTAAGCTGGCCCATATATCACCATCATCGGCCTTATAGGCTCTTACAATACTAATCCCTGGATAATCCGGATGATTTTCTGTATCAATCCTATCACGGTAACCGAATTCAATTACGTGATTTGGCCAGCGTAGGACAGATACTCCATCACGTTTTGTAAGACTTATCGCCATCATACTTTGACCTCTGAGTGGCATATCGGAACTATGAGGATGATCAACGTACACATTTTCAACTTGCTCAGGCAGCAGTATAAAAGGCTCTTTTTGATCTTTACTATGAACTGCAACTTTAACTCCGGATTCATCGGACAATACCGATAAAGCCGTAGAACCTATGCTGGCAAATGTTTGCTGATCAGCGTCTCGGCGATAAGGTTTCCGATATTCTACTCCGGGGATATCGGGTACATGAGTAACGATACGTAATGGACCGTATTCAACTAGTTTGGAAATGCGAGCAGCGATATCATCACCATGCTGAGCACGTGTCGCGTCGGCAATAATTTCACCAGTTTGTAAACCACTAGATTGTTCTGACATAGATTTATCTTATCTTTTAAACAAGTAAATGCAAGCATGAGCAAAAACGAAAGCTACCTCCTTGCAGAAAGTGCTTATGCTTGGCGGGACATCGAGTCGGATTTTAGAACAGCGATCAGTTAGTACTAGTTAAGGTCTGGGTTGCCGCCACTAGGTTGCCAAGAAGAATTCCATCTGGATCCAAGAAAACCAACTGAACCTAGGTTTCTTAGCTCTTCCCTACCTATAACCACATCTCCGGAATCAATACCTCTTGTATCAGCAATATGTTCTCGTCTCTACTTACTATATAGTCCGGATATTCTTCACTCATAAAAAACTATTTTAGCTAGATTTGCGTCACTTGCAACCATGAGCAAAAATGAACTAGGCTGCCTGGTCTAACTCGCCTAGTCTATCGTATTCTGCTAAGTAGCCTTGCCAATCTGTTGGAGTTGTAAAAACAAGTTCAAGATCTACACCGTCTGCTTGTTTTGTACCAATTACTGCCATTACCCTTTTAAGCATAGAGCCTTCAATAATTCTTTTCATTGGGTCATGTGTAAAGCCAATATTACACCAACGAGCAAAGGGTGGATGGCCAATACTGTGATCCGATACTACCTGGTCAACTTCATCAAGCATCCAAGTAAGGCGATAGACACCCGGGTTTTGGGCTATTTCGCCCAAGCCTCTTAGCAATGGTTTAGATAATACAAACTCCTCTGCTCTTTGCCGATGACCATCTGTATTAAGAGTTTCTGGAGATACACCGTCGCTCATAATTCAAAGATAACTTTTATTGCATAATTATGCAAGATAAACATAAAACTACTTTAATAAAAGTGCTTATGCTTGGCGGGCCGTAGCCTTCCAGGGCTGGAACTATTTTGGGTCGGCAGAAGAAGTTGATGCGGCCATCGTTATATAGCCATCATCAGACTCATGTATGGTTAAGAAACCTATCTTTTGATACATGTTCTTAGCTACTGCGTTAGACTCTCTTACTACCAGACTTATATCCTCAATACCTTGCTCAGAAGCTCCCTCAAGCAGTTTTGTCATAAGTTCGCTACCTATTTTATGACCCCGGGCTTCCGGTAAGAGGGCGATGCTCAATTCGTGCTTTGGCGTGTTCTCATTAGTAATTAGTGCAGAATAGTCACGGTACCAAGCTGCTCCGAGGGGTTTTCCGTCTTTTTCAGCGATAAGGCCAAAGTCGCCTTCGCGTTTTCCCCATTCTTCTTGATAGAGCGGTACCCAGTCTATTTGCTGGGCAGCTTCAAACGTAAGTCGATCATCCATCCCGTCAGGGAAGCCAGCTTCGTAGCACATTTGATTAATAAACTGTTGATCGTCTTCGGTGGCCTGTCTAATATTTACAGTTTCTGTTTGTATAGACATAAAAAGATAGTATCACAGAGATAGTATTTTGTCAATGTCGGGGCGGGCCGCAGCCACGGATGTCTGGAACTATTTTGCTGTTACAAACGGCCATTTATCTGGAAATATACTGGCTAATGCTTCTTTTGTAGCTAATTCTTGAGATGTAAGCTCGTTGGTAGCTTCTCGCTGCGCATAATCTCGAGCCTCTTCCAGTTCAGCATATGCTTCTAGTACTAGTATTTGTTCTAGATCAGAATTACCGCTTGCAGCAGCCGCAGATGCTTCTCTAGTTTTAGCTGTGAGTCTTCCTGGAACTGTTTTATCAAGCCAATCATTATAAAAATCAGATTGTTCATTAGGGTTAAGTGTTTGAAGCTGTTCTACAAAATGCTCTGCCGTATAAGCCTGCTCACCAGAATTAACTAAAGAAGGATCTTGATTTGTCATAACAGCATATTAACATAAGTAGTATGTAATGTCAATGCTTGGCGGGCCGTAGTGGAAGAGGTCTGGAACTATTTTAATAAATCAGATGCTGTTACAGATGTCTTAATTATGACCGCAGTTTAGCTATTTCCGGAAGCTTTTTTTAGAGCTTCAATAACGTTTTGTGGAGATAATTCAGATTTAACTATTTCCTCACGAAGATTTATTTTATCAGCGGTTTCCTCGGTTTCTTTTAATTCTAATAGAGGTGTTGTAGACGAATAATCAGGTTGTTGTAAATCACCTAAATCAACAGGCAATATGATTAGTTCGTCTGGGCGTTCTTGATTAATCATCAATTAACAATAACATAAACAGTATACAAAGTCAATTTGGCGGGCCCGACCGGATTCGAACCGGCGATCTCCTCCGTGACAGGGAGGCGTGATAGGCCTCTTCACTACGAGCCCGCGTCTCACCGTACGCTGCTACCTCGTTTTGCCTGTCCGGCAAAAGCTTCGGTCTACAGCTACGGCGCTCCTTTCAAAACTTTAAATGCTAAGCATTTAAAGTTTTGGCCTGCTGCATCACGCATGCGAAAGACAGGGGTAATCATATCAACTTGGGGCTTAAAACGCAACTGAAAGGCGTAGCACATGTTGCAGGTAACAGGTAATTAACCAATTGCGCAATTACCTGCAACATGACACATGCTACATCTATGCCACATGATCAATGCTACATGTTACATGTACTGAGCGGCTAAACCGCCTAAACATGTATGTAGGTGTGGGGGGGTTGTGTAGTTTCAAGCGGCTTGGTGTAGGTGGTGATGTCCTCGAAGTTGAACTGGATGTGGGCAGCCCGGCGGGCCGTGCCGGTAGCCTCGAGTACTTTTAGGATGTCGAGCGTGTAGCCAGTATTGATTATTGGTGACACCTGCCCCGGCTTGAGCTTGAAGAGTTCGGCAGTTACTGCCGGCGCGGTGTTGCGGTCGGTATGGGTAAGCGGCGCTGGGTACTGGCCACCAGTAGCTTTAGTATTCGGGTCTTCAGAAACTTTGGTAGCTAACGTTCCAAAGTCCGCCCCGCCCTGGAGCTGCTTGAGGGCCGCATCGGCGCGGTCGTGGGTACCGGTATCTAGTTTTGAGACTACGGCCTGCTGCAGTAGTTGTTGTTTGAGTTCGCGCCTGAAGTCAGCTTCGTTCCAACCCCAAAATTCGTTGAGTACTTCTTTGAACACCCGGTCGTTGGTACCCAGCCTGTTCTGGCTGCGCACCAGGGTCACTTCGTTGCTCACTGCCTCATCGCTCACTACTACGCCGTTTTTTTCAGCCAGCTGCTTAGTATAGGTATCTTCGATGACTTGGTGCATAGCCTGCTGTTTGAGCCTTGCCAG
Organism: Saccharimonadales bacterium (SeqCode); assembly: GCA_038199095.1. Lineage (GTDB taxonomy): Bacteria > Patescibacteriota > Saccharimonadia > Saccharimonadales > UBA4665 > JBBPZG01. Next base: position 17,458 of record JBBPZG010000108.1, on the reverse strand, counting down.
CTGGACTTTACCGTCTTTGGTAGAAAAGTTGGCCTGTTGCTGGGTGCGGTAATAATGCATGTTGCGCCGCAGCTCAAACAGATAGGATTCGTAGCCGACCCAGCTGGGACCCGCTTTCGCTACGGGGAATGGTAGTACACGGACGACGTCATACATGAAGCCGGAGGTGGACTGGAACTTGTAGAGCGCCAGCCCGCAGTATGCCAAAAAGGCCACGACCACCGTCACCAGCAGCGCGATAGAAACGCGCACCACCCGGTGTTTGGATTGCTGCAGGGGGTAGATGTACTTGCGGGCACTAGACAGCACCTCTTCGCGGTGCTCGGTTACTGTTTCATTGGTAATGCGCGGTACATTGCTAAATGCATCATTAACGCGCTCTTCAGTTACCTTACCTTTGCGCCTAAACGGGCGCTTGATCTGTAAATTAGGCTTCTTGAGCTTAGGTTTCTTCTTCATTGGATTCATCATTGGCTGGCCCTGTAGAGCCGGCTGGGTATTGGTTGGTGTTAATTCCTTCCTTACGCAGGATGCCGATAAGTTTTTTCTGGATCTTGGCGGGGTGGTGCAAGTCGTGAATCGTCAGGTCTCCCACGTAGGTCTGCATCTTTATTGTACCAAATCCGAGCAGGGTCTCTTGCAGCCCCGCGACCTCGTAGTTAATGGACTGGATTTGGCTGAGGCCCAGGTCGGCTACCGCGCGGTGGAACAATCCCTTCTGGGTGATCTGGATAAACCGTTGGTCGGTTATGATAAATATGCTGAAGTGCCAGCTAATCCAGCTGGGTGCGAAAATCAGTAAGCCAAGGATACAGCCGAGCGCTAACCCGCCAAAGAAGAAGCCGAAGCCTAAATCAGGCTTAATAGCCGCCGGAATGATACCGAACATTGGTCCGAGCATGCCAAACACCAGGCCTTTACGCATCACTACCGGGTGCTTATGGAATACGTACAACACCTCTTCGTCATCGAACTGGTCCTCAAAATATTTAGGCTTTGTTTGTTTGGCCTGTGCCATAAGCATTATTGTATCATTATCTAGTGTTTCCGAGAGGAGTTACACACAAACGGAGTGTCTTCATCAACGTGGTATCCCCAAACGGATTCGAACCGCTATCTATTCCTTAGGACGGAAGTATTCTATCCATTGAACTATGGGGACACGGTCGTTATTGTATACGGAATCCCCTCACACGTCATCCTGAACTAGTTTCAGGACCCCGTATACAATCTACAGCGACTTAATAACAAGTTAATACTATTTCTATACAGTAGTTTAGATGCAATTACGCCAGTTCTACATCTATGTAATGACTAACAAATACAACCGAGTGCTTTATATAGGTATAACGAGTGACTTACTTAAAAGAGTTTACCAGCACCAGCAAGGTTCCATTAAAGGCTTTACTTATGCGTACAATGCGACTAAGTTGCTGTATTACGAAATTTGGGACACCGCCGAAAGCGCAATTGCCAGAGAAAAACAACTTAAGAATTGGCACCGGGAATGGAAGTTCAACCTTATCAAGGAACTCAATCCTAACTTGAAGGATTTAGCTGGTGATTTATAAGCTTTTGGGCCGGTGTCTGCGTGAACGGGGTCCTGAAACTAGTTCAGGATGACGTAGGCGAACGGGCTTCGGGTTAGGTGCGTTCGTGGGCTTCGTAGATGTGGGCGTACTCGGATTTGTCGTAGTCGAATAGCTCGTCGGCGTCGAAGAAGTTGGCGACCTCGGCTGTGCCGCTGTCTTTGGAGTCTGAGGCGTGGATGAGGTTGCGGCCGGTGCCGATGGCTAGATCACCCCTGATGGAACCCGGCGCAGCCTGGCGCGGGTTAGTTGCCCCGACCAGCGTGCGGACGGAATCGATACACTCGTAGCCTTCCCAGGCCATGAGGACGACTGGTGAACTCTTCATAAATTCTTCCAGGCCGGTATAAAATGGCTTTTCGACGTGTTCGGCATAGTGGCTGCGCAGCATGGCTTCGTCCAGGCTGGCCATCTTCATGCCAATAAGTTTAAGTCCTTTGAGCTCCAGGCGTTTGATAATCTCGCCGACAAGTCCGCGCTGGACAGCGTCTGGCTTAGCGATAATGAGTGTTCGTTCCATATGTGTGAGGTTCCTGCTTAGTCCCCCTTATATTAACAGATAAGAATTACTTACTCCAGCACCCCTGCCGAAGGCAGTTTTAATAATCCCGACGTGCCGGGATGCCTTATATCCGCATCAAAGGAAAACCGGCGCTGCAAGCGTCGTCCCGGACAGCCCTTGAACTTGCTTCAAGGTGCTTGATCCGGGATCCCGTATATACAGCAGCAGGCTGTTTAGCAGTAAGCCGCGTGAATAAAAGCAATATGAGAGTGGGTAGCCGCTTGGGGAACCCACTAAGCTTCAGTGAAGCTTAGTGTAGACACGAGCGGAGCGTCTTACGGTAGTAAGTAGTCCTAAGTAGTCCAGGCGGTGGCTTTTTTGGTTCTTTTTTGCCACCAAAAAAGAATGGGAGAGAAGAGAGGTGTGGTTTGAGGATGAAGACAGGGTGATGTCTCTAACGTACTACCTGTTCGTATGGGTCCTGAAACTAGTTCAGGATGACATGAGGAGTGCTGCGCAGTGCTGTTGACTGGGTCCCGGCTGGAGCCTGTGCCCCGACTTGATCGGGGTGCCGGGATGACGTGGAGGAGAAAGTCTTTGCTGAGGTGTGGGTGGGGTCCTCCGGTCACGCGCCTTGAAACAAGTTCAAGGGCTGACCGGGATGACGGTTTTGAGTTGGTTGTCGTACAATGTACTTATGCTATTTGCACGGGCCAAGACAAATTTTTTGGAATATTTGGAGATTGAGCAGAACCGCTCGCAGAAGACTATCCAGAATTATGACCATTATCTAACAAGATTGGTCGATTTTGCCGGCGATATTGAGGTGAGCGATGTGGACGTGGAGCTGATCCGTAAGTGGCGGCTCTGGCTCAACCGGCTGGGTACCAACACCTCTGACGAGCTTGGCAAAGCTACCCAGAACTACCACCTGATTGCCTTGCGCAGTTTCCTGAAATACTGCGCCAAGCGCGACATCACTGCCCTGCCAGCCGATAAGATTGAGCTGGCCCGTACCCGCCGCAAGCAGGTTACGTTCCTAAACGAAGATGAGCTAGCCCGGGTATTCGAGCAGCCAGATGTTAGTACGCTGAGCGGCGTGCGCGACCGGGCCATCCTAGAACTGCTATTTAGCTCGGGATTGCGGGTAAGCGAATTGGTCGGGCTGGACCGCGACCACATTAACCTCAAGCGCCGGGAGTTTATGGTGCGCGGTAAGGGCCAGAAGGACCGGCCGATTTTCATCAGTGCCGAAGCCGCCACATGGGTTGAGCACTATTTGCAGAAGCGCCAAGACACGTCCAAGCCCCTGTTTGTGCGCTACAGCGGCACCAAACAAGTCGACTTATCGGGCAACTTCCACCGCCTGACCGTTCGCAGCGTGCAGCGGATCGTAGCGCGCTATGCCCTGCTGGCCGGTATTACCAAGCATGTCAGCCCACACACGCTACGGCATTCCTTCGCAACTGACTTACTGATGAACGGCGCCGACCTAAGGAGCGTGCAGGCCATGCTCGGCCACAGCAACATCGCCACCACCCAGATCTACACCCATGTGACCGACCCGCACTTGCGCGCCGTCCACGAGAAGTTCCACCGCAAGTAAGTTACTAGAAACCGGCTTGGTGTTGTCCCATGAAAGGCTGGACTCACAAAAGACAAACAGATGACAGGCGTCGAACCCACGATCAAGACGATCAAGGGTCCGTCCCTTGGTAAATAAACTCAGGGGACGGACCCTTGAAGCCTTTGTAATGAGTGTTTTCTCTAACCGTCTTATCGAGTCGGAGGACAAGGTGGAGGCGTCGATTCGGGATGGAAATTATGTGTTATTGGCAGTGGCTATTAGAGGTAAAGTTAGGGGTGCCTGAGGGTACTAAGTCCAGCTGCTTGCAGATGGCGGCATTGCCGTGGGTGCCGTCCGGGATATCGTAGTTGTTGTGCAAGGGTACACGTACCTGGATACGGCGCAGCACATCCTGGGCCTTGCCGGTGGAGTCAACCAGCGCCTGGGCATCCTTAATGTTTAGTTGGGTGCCACTGGCGTCGTAAACGGTTAGGGTCACTTTGGTTGGGTTGTAAATGGAGCGCATGTCGACAAGGTAGGTGGCTTGGCCTGCAGGTAGACTACCTATTGAAACATTACAGGCCTGTGGTTGGCCTGGATTAGAATTTTTACAGTTGCCGAAAGTAATCTCACCATTGGTAGTATTCGTACCGTAGCTAGCACTACCTGGCGTAGACCGGTTAGTGCCATCATTTGGGCACATAAAAGTAGTGTAGGCGCTGTTATTGATACTATCGCGGTTGAGATTCTTCAGATCTACCGGGATAAGTTGGAATCTGAGCAGGCCTATATAGCTCCACTGGTTAGCCGCTGGACCGGCGGGAAAGAATTTTTGGCAATTTGGGCTAACGCTCGAGGGGACAAAGTTGGTATTGCTGCCGGTATCTTCCCAGCTAACCTTAATCGATGTTATGGGGACATGGGTGACGCCGTCGGGGCCCACCGCCGTCAGCTCAACCACTTTCGGTACGGTAGTGCCCACAGACCCGTATTCCAACGAGGGAGGAGTCTGGTTAATCAGCAGGCAGGGGTAGCTGGCACCGGTGTTAGTGCCGACGGTATTATCCTTCAGGGAGGCAGAGCCCGGCGGTAAAGCAGCGCCAGCGTAAGGCCCGCAGGTGATTTTGTTTGCCGTATAGCCGCTGCTCAATGCCTGGACGGCATCATTAATACCCGATTCGGCGGCGTAGTAAGCCTGGCTGGAGAGCTGTTTGTCGAGCGCCTGGCGCTGTTCTTTGCGCATCAGGCTGGCAAAACCGACGGTGATTAGGCTGAGCACCAACACCAGAACTATGGCGATTACTATGGCTGCAAAACCCTGCTGGTCACTCCTTAAACTAACTACTTTTCGTTTCATAAGCGTTATTGTACTTTAGTATAACCTTCCTGTGAGCGTCGTGCTAATTTGTGAAGTTGAACAGAATTGCGTGCCTTGGCCGCCCTGGCAAGTCGCGCTACCATCGGTGGCTATATTTAAGAGGTCGCTATCGCCATAATCCATCCAGACGTCGACAGTATGGATGTTGCTGGTGCCGGCCACGCGCGTAACCTTGAACCGCCCTAATCTGGTGTGGGCCGGCGCCATCTCGTAGCCGTCGCCCTTGCTTGATCCGTCGGTTGGGGTTGACTGTGTTAGATCAAGCGGACTACAGAGGTCGTTGCTGTTGTTGAGCGTGTCGCGCCACAGCACGTGCGGCGTTATGAAGCCATTGGCGCTATCGGTGCCTAGCTCACGATTTAGGGCATAGCTGTAACGCGTGGTGCCTATGCATACACTGTAGATTGGGAGAGGCGAGCCGGGAGGATCACCCTGGATAGTCTTTGAGGTTGATTGGTTCGGACAGGTCGGGTCGTCTTGAGCCGGTGCCGCACAGATTTGCGGCGCAGCACCGCTAAATTGGAGCGAAGAGGCGATGTCGGCGGCGATTGTGCGGCTGGCGTTCTGCAAGTTGGCTGCGTTGACGCCCTTGCTGTAGAGGTTGCCTACCTGGATTAGTACCACTGTTGACATCACCAGGATGATGGAGAGTATAGCCATGGCTATTAATAGCTCCACAATCGTGAAACCCTGATCATTTGCTGGTGTAAGTTTATAGTTTTTTATGGTGATTTTCATGGTGGTTATGGATTACTCAAAACCCGGGCGGCGCCGTAATAGCACTGATTTTGTAAGAAAGCTCTTCTTGCTGGCGGCCCAGGCCACCGATGCCGTCCCAGCGAACGATAAAGTCGAAGTAATCCTGGCTGCTAGAGGCGGAAGGCCGGTGGGTAACGCTTATGTGGTAATAGTTGTTTTGGACACAGCTGTTATCGGGCGGGTTATTCGGGTAGTTGCCTGACGGAAGCGAAGAGAGGTCATCAGCAGCTGCATTGTTAGGGTCTACACTATAACGATGTAACAGCAGAGGTATTTTGGTAGTATCAGCTGGGTTTGACATACAAAAACTGTTGGCTGTAACTGAGGGCACAGACGCAGGGTTATTGGCAAAGGCCGCCCGCACCAGCTCGACCTGGCTGTTGATGATGCCCAGGGCCTCGGAGTGTTCCTCGGCGTTACGCGATTGGGTCAGCCCCTTGTTGGCTGTAGCCAGCGATATAGAGAAGGCCAGACCCAGGACGGCCATCACTATCAGTACCTCTACGATGGTATCGCCTGCCTGGTTAAGCTGCTTGAGCCGCGGTATCATGGCAGGCAGGCTCCTATCGGTGTGGCGCTAATCTGGATGCTGGTCGACAGGCGCTGCCCGCTGCTGTTCGGGTCGTCGCTGCCGCCGATGGTGAGCGTACCGTAATCATTAACACCGCCCTTAAGGCACAGGATAATCTTTGGATTTGGCGCGTTTGCGGCGGCATTGTCTAAGCCACCTGGTCTATCATCTATCCACCTGACCATCTTCGACTCAGGAAGATTGAGCTTAGAACTCGGAATTGCCACCGCCGAAACCGTCTGTGAGCCTGAACCGCTAATAGTACCGCTAAAACTGGAAAAGAAGCCAACTGCGCCAACCGAAGGATTGCCTGACTGATTGGCATCATACATCTTTGTCACCTCTATGCTCCATTCCAGGCGTTTGCTCTCGGTTAAGTTGACATTACTCCTTGTAGAGGTATAAGCCACCGTCGGCTGGGCTTGCGCAAAGTTGGTCGGCGGTGTAAGGGTCGTTTTATCTTTAAACTGGTTGCCTACGACCGTGAATATGCTGTAGGCGGCAGGGTCTGGAGCCGTCATACCTGCTTGTTGGTCGCTAAACTGGATAACTTTGCCCAAAAAGACACAGTCTGCATTGGCGCCCTGCTCGTTAGGTGTAGTAGTCTGCAGATTCGGAGCTCCAGTAGAGCTGCAGGAGAAGCTTTGCTTGGGAGGGTAGTAACCGTTGCTGACGTCGCTGATGACCTGCTGGACCTGGGTATTGACGGCGTTTATGCCTTGCTTGAATTCAGCTTTGCTCTGCTTACCAGATATAAAAGTTGCCGCCAACACAAACATCAGGCCGGCTACGGCCAGAAAGACCATGACCTCGACGATGGTGTAGCCCTGGGTTAACATAGCTTTTTTGTGTTGCATACGATTGAACCGACAAATGAAGGCCAGCTTCCACCTTTCATATTACTTTTAGTATAGCATAAGCAACATCGACCGCCAGGGCAGATAAGCTGTTAGCTCGTAGCCGGGCACTCCAGATATGCAGGCGTACCGTCGCGACTACGGGCTAGATGCTAAAAGGCAAAAAGGCGCGTTGGTACCACAGCAGGATGGCGTGGCCAAAGAGCTGGACGATGATAGCCCCAATGATCAGAAAAGGTCCGAACGGGATGGTGCTGTTGCGCTGCAGCCGTTTGGTAAGCAGTAAAAATACACTAATCAGGCTGCCTAGGAGCGCCGCCAGAAAGATAAACAGCACGCTGCGGGCCGGTGTACCGGCTACTAGTCCGAGCAGCCAGCCCAGCTTGACGTCGCCACCGCCGATCCACTTGCCTTTTGACACCTGGAACAGCACGTAAAAGATACCGCCGCCCACTAGGACGCCGAAAAAGGTGTTGATGAGCGCTGTTAGCGGGTTGTGGGCCGTAATGATTGCAATCAGAGCCATGAGGGCCGCTACTACGCTTAAGGGGTACATAATGCGGTTGGGCAGGAGCTTCCAGCGTAAGTCGTACACTATCAGTGCCATAAAGCCGACCAGCAGCGCCGACCAGAGTATGAAAATTGCCGTTTGCGCCACGCTGAAAGCTACCGGCCACCACAAGTAAGAAACCACGAACAAGGCCGCGGTCGCCAGCTCTACCAACGGATACTGCACCGAGATACGCTTGCCGCAGTAGCGGCACTTACCTCGAAGCCACAACCAGCTTACAACTGGCAAGAGGTCTAGGGCGCTTAACTCGTGTTTGCAGTGCGGGCACATGCTTCTGCCATGAAGTATCGAGTAGCGGTCTTCGCTTTTTGTCGAAAGTCGAAAGTCGAAAGTCGAAAGTCCCTGGGCTTTTGAGCCAGTGCTAGCTGTGGCGGCTTTAGACTTTTTGACTTTTGGCTTTTGACTCGCTTGCGTATATAAGCGGTACACTAACGCATTCACAAAGCTACCAAAACACAGCCCGGTCACCAGTAACACAACAATAATCATTAGCAATATAGTAGCACAAAAGAAACAGGCCCCTTGCGGGACCTGCATCAAATAGCTACCTGTTTCCGGGTTTATTGCTCTTGGCAGACTTTCGTCGTGCCGGAACCGGACTCGAGCGCGAACAGGCCAACCGCCGTCCTGCCTGATACATCGGTTGAAGTGGGGAGTGTTCCTGCAGCTGAGGGGCATTTATAGCCAACTAATATAATCAGTTTGGAATCAGTTGGAAATCCCCCGGGTATTGTTCTCGTTAGTGAGATGTCGTTAGTAGGTGATGAGGAATAAAAGCCAAGCTTGGCAAGCTCTGTATTACCACCAGAAGTACAGTTAACACCGCATACCTTAAGTTCATTTGCGTTTGAGCCAGTACCAACACTTCTTGGAGCATTACCATTATTGTTTGAGATATAAGTACTGACTGCTCCCAGAACTCCCGCAACATCATTCTTGCGCTGGGTGTTTCTGGCGTTACGCTGCAAGGCCGGGACGGCCAGGAAGACGATTAAGAGGATCAGTCCGGCGATAGCCAGCACGATCATCACCTCGATAATGGTGAAGCCCTTTTGCGACTTAGACGAAGAGGTGGTGAGTCTCTCGCTGTTAGATTTCTTTAACTTGTTAAGCATTACAAATGCCCCCTTTGCTGCTAAATTTTAGTGCTTATGGTTTGATGATAACCGCTCATCCTCTAAAAAGCAAGCTACTTCTCTGACTTATCCACAAGCCCCTGAGCCCGTAGTCCGTAGCTATTAGCCCGTAGCCGCGGCACTTCGCCTGCGGGTTAACAACTACGGGCTCTAATCCAGCACCTAGCAGTATCTGTTGTAGTGTGACAGTTAGTGCTATATAGTTTTAAACTATGAGTAAACAACCTGCTTATGCAATCCGATTATCTGTTACAGAAGATATTAGCCGGGCTTTTGCGCGGGCCAAAAAACTGTATCCGACACTCTCAGAACCCGAGATTCTGAAGCTTGGACTGTCTAAAATCATCCGGGAACATGAAGAAACAGAGCGCGAAGAGACTCGCCAGAGTTCAGCTTATGCAGTTGGCAAAGATTATTTGGGTGATCAGGCCGAGGACGTGTACACGGCTGATATGGGTAAAAAGGTGAGGTTTTTGTGAGCGTAGCCTCTTTATTTGGTGTCTACACTGCCAGGTTTCCATTTTTAGATACCAATCAAGACAAAATCCGGCCGGTCATCGTTGTCAGCAAGCCGCATGGCCAACACAATATTGTTACCGTAGAGCCAGTGTCGTCAAAAGGTACGCTGGCAGCGGTCGATATGGTGTTACAAGATTGGCAAGCTGATGGATTGATAAAGCCTTCGGTCGCCCGCGTTCACCGTCTGACTGCTGTTCTGCAAGCAGATCTAACCAGCCAACTCGGCGTATTGAGCACAAGGGACCAACATAATTTACTCCAGGCTTTAAAGGAGCTACTAAAACTTTAGAACCCGCGTCACGAAATGTTGCGACTGCCATACACGCCAGCGTATCATTCACAAATTAAGCAAAGGTTAACTCAAGAATATTGCCGCTATTGCCGCGGCTACGGGCTAACAGCTACGGACTACGGGCTAAGCTGTGCTAGCTGCCGCTAAAGCCGGATTGGTTGACCAGCCCGTAAATAGGCAGCAAGATGGCGGCGACGATAGTGATGGCCACAATACCCATCAGTACCATCATGACCGGCTCGATAATGGTGCTGATCGCTTTAATTTCGTTATCGACCTCTTTTTCGTAGTAGTCGGCTACTTTGGCCATCATGGTTTCCATGGCACCGGAGGATTCGCCGATGCTCAGCATGTTAGGGACTAACTCTAAGAAGTTCGGGTCGTTGGCCAGCGATTCGGAGAGCGACTTGCCGCCCTTTACCTTCTCGGAGGCCTTGCGCAGTGATTTGGCGATATGGACGTTATCGACGGCTTCGGCGGTAATTTCTATCACCTGGAGCAACGGTACGCCGCTGGCCACGAGCGTGGTGCCGGTACGGGCAAAGCGGGCCATGTACATCTTCATAAACAGGTTGCTAATCGGCCAGCTCTTCATCTTTGCCCTATCGATCAGGGAGCGCCCCCCTAGCGTGCGCGCCCAGCGGGAACCGAAGAAGACGGCTAAACCGAGCATAATCAGCACTATCCACCAAAAGTGCGTGACAAAGTGCGAGACAGCCAGCAGAAGCCGGGTAACGAGCGGCAGTGACGCGCCGGGTAAGCCGGCGTAGATGCTTTGCACCTGCGGCAGGACCTTGACGATCATAAAGCCGACAACCGCTGTCATAACCAGCAAAATGATCAGCGGGTAGATCATGGCGCCGCGGACTTTACTGACGATATCGGCGTCTTTTTCCTGCTGGTCGGCCAGGCGTTCCAGGCCGGCGTCGAGCGTACCGGATGCTTCGCCGGCAGCCACTAGACTGACGTAAACGCGGTTAAAGACTTTAGGGTGTTTTTCTAAAGCCGCACCGAATGAGATGCCTGCTTCCACATCCGCAATTAGCTGGTTAATAACCACCCGGAACGCCTTATTGGTTGTCTGGGTACCCACGCTGCGCAAACTCTGCACCAGCGGCAAGCCAGCATTGATCAGGGTCGACATTTGACGACTAAAGAGCACTTTGTCTTTGGTTTTGATACGGTGGAACCGGCCGCCGCTGTTGCTTTTTTCGAGCTTGATGCTGAGTGGTGTCAGGCCTTGGCCATACAGCAACTTAGCAGCAGATTGTTCATTGTCGGCTTGAACCTGGGCTTTTACTTTCTGGCCGGTTTTGGCGTTTTTGGCTTCGTAATTGTACGTTAACATGGCGCACCTCCGGTACAAGTTATCCGTGATCTGTAGTCAGTGATCTGTAAGCCTACAGACAACTGGTCACTGCTAACGGATAACTGGGTACTCATATTTTAGGTCCTCATCAATCTGTCGAGTTCATCCATATCGACGGCAAAGTTCCGGGCTTCATCGTAAGTAATGCTGCCTTCATGAATCAGGGTTACCAATTGCCTGTCCATGGATTGCATACCGAACTCGGCGCCAGTTTGGATAACGGCCTCCAGCTGGTGGCTCTTGCCTTCACGGATGATGTTGCGTACTGCCGGCGTCGCAATCAAGATCTCGGCTGCGGCAATACGGCCACCGCCAATCGACGGCACCAGGCGCTGTGACACGATAGCCATAAGGATATTCGACAGCTGGGCCCGGATCTGCGGCTGCTGGTGAGGCGGAAAAACATCGATCATACGGTCGATACTCTGAGAGGCGCTATTAGTATGCAGCGTGGCGAAGACCAGGTGCCCGGTTTCGGCAATAGTGATGGCGCTGGCAATCGTCTCCAGGTCGCGCATCTCACCAACCAGGACTACATCCGGATCCTCGCGGAGGGCTGAGCGCAGGGCGGCACTGAACGAGTAGGTGTCGTAATGGACTTCGCGCTGGACGATAACCGATTTATGCGATTTATGGGTAAACTCGATGGGGTCTTCGATGGTAATGATGTGCTTGCTCTGCTCGGTATTAATCTTGTGCACCAAAGCTGCCAGCGAAGTTGACTTACCAGAACCGGTCGGGCCGGTCACCAGCACTAAACCACGCGGGAAGTCGGCAAATTTATTGACTATCTGCGGCAGGCCGAGCTGTTCGATCGTTAGCAGCTCGTTAGGGATAAGCCGCAGGGCCGCCGCCATATTGCCCCGCTCATGGAAGGCGTTGACGCGGAAACGTCCCAGTTCGCCGTAAGCAAAGCTAAAGTCAAATTCTTTGTCTTTAAGCAGTATCTGCTTTTGGTCTTCATCCAAAATTGAGAAAATCAGCGCTTCGACAGCCTCTTCATCCAGCTGGTCGGCGCCTGTAACGCCTACTAACGCCCCATCTACGCGAAGCATTGGCGGTAGTCCGACCTGGATGTGGAGGTCGGAAGCCTTCTTCTTAATAACTTCATCGAGTAACACTTCGATCCTTGGTTGTGTTGTGCTCATATCCCCACCCCTTCTATGTTGTCGGTAATCCGTTGTCTGTAATCTGTAGGCTTTGAGGCACGAGACGGGTCACTGATAACAGAATACTGATAACTATTCATCATGCGTTGTCCTCCGCCGCCACGCGGTTGACTTCTGCCAAGGTCGTTTTGCCCTCCAGAGCCTTCAGGTAGCCGTCCTGGCGCATGGTTACCATGCCCTCTGCCTGGGCGGCGCGTTCGATTTGGCTGGAAGTTGATTGTTTCATAATTAATGCCTGGATTGCCTCTGATATTTCAAAGACTTCATAGAGTCCCATACGGCCCCGGAAGCCGTTTGGCGCATCAGGCGTATCTACGCCCTTGGTTAAAGTATAAGCGGTATCACCAGCCAAGGGCAAGTTATTATAACCCAGGTCCTGGCTGACCGCTGCGGCATGGGCGGCATCTGCCGGCAGTAACGTGCCCAGTGTAGCCTTGATAGCGGCGGTTTCGGGAACTGTCGACTGGTAGGTTTGTTTGCTGGTGGCGCCTACCCGGCGGACCAGGCGCTGGCCAATCACGGTGTGCACCGTGCTGGCAATCAGGAAGGGCTCGACACCCATATTCAGCAGGCGCGGCAGGATGCCGGCGGCGCTGTTGGTATGCAGCGTGCTAAACACCAAGTGGCCCGTCAGGGCAGCCTGCACGGCTAGTTGGGCAGTCTCTTTGTCGCGGATCTCCCCCACCATCACGACGTCGGGATCCTGTCGCAGGATACTGCGCAGTCCCGTTGCAAAGGTCAGGCCGACCTCCGGGTTGACCTGGATCTGGTTGATGCCATCCATCTTATACTCGACCGGGTCTTCCAGGGTGACGATATTGATTGTGTCATTAACAATTTCCTGGATAAGCGCGTAGAGCGAGGTCGACTTACCGGAACCCGTCGGGCCGCTGGTCAGGATCATGCCATTGGGGCGCTCCAGGCCTTTGCGGATGGTGCGCAGCGCCCGGCCGGCATAGCCCATATCCTCGAGTTTCAGCGAGGTGCCCGTCTTGTCGAGCAGCCGGATGACCACCTGCTCACCCCAAACGATCGGCGCGATGGCAATACGCAGGTCAATTGGCTTACCATCGACTAAGACGGTAAAACTGCCGTCCTGGGGAGTCCGGTGCTCGTCAATCTTCAAATTCGATAAGATCTTCACGCGGGAAATCAAGGCGGGCTCGGTGCTTTTGGGCAGGCGCATGATCTCGCGCAGTACGCCGTCGACGCGGCAACGCACTTTCAGCACCTTTTCCATCGGCTCTATGTGCACGTCACTGGCGCGGTTGCGGGCAGCAAACTCCAGTATTGCCGACAGCGCTTTGCTGATCGGCGAATCCTGGACAATGGTCTTGATATCTTTGTGCCCCCTGGACGATTTGCCGTCCTTGGCATCGCTGTCTTCCTGGGCCATATTGCTATCAACACTTTTGAGCGCGGCCTCCATCTGGTCATCGAGCCGGGCGCTGTACTGCCTGAGTATCTGGCGGATACCGGCCTCGCTGGCTACATAGACTTTAAGTGGCCGGGCAATACGGTTACTCAAAAAGTCGACGGCCTGGACATTATTGGCATCGAGCATGGCCACCACCAGCTTATGCTGCATTTCGCCGAGCGGAACCGCCATGTAGCGTTCGGCGACTTCTTGCGGTAACAGTTTGAGAATCTCGGGTTCAATCCGGGCCGCCATCAGGTTAACATACGGCATACCGGTAATCGCGGCATTGGCTTTGGTGAGCTGTTCGTCACTAATGAGGCTGTTCTTGACCAGATAACTGATGATCGGTTCATGCAGGGCTTCGGCAGCTGCCTTGGCTTCAGCCAGCTTGTCGGCGCCCAGCATGCCGCCCGAAACCAGCGCGTCTTCGAGCTGCTGGCCGCTGGTGGCTGTCAACACGCTCACGCTTTTCCTCCGGAAAAACCAGCTCGTAGCCCGTAGCTCCTAGTTCGGAGCCGAGCACCGCAGGTGCGCAGACTTACTGTAGCGGCTACGGGCCAGGAGCTACGGGCTATGAGCTTAAAGTTACGGATTGTTTGTTTTGTGGACACACGTGCCTCCTATTGCGCGTTGCCGCTAAACGGATCAGGGTTGGCGTTCTGGCCAATTGTAATCAGTTTGGTCGGGTCAAACGAGCTGCTGTTGAAGTAGCGCTTATCGGGCTGCGGGAAGTCAGCGGTAATCGGCTGGACCACTTCGACTTCCTGGTGACGGTTCTTGGGGGTCGCAAAAATAGCTTTCGACACGAACAGCGACAGGATGGCACTAATAAATACGATGACTATGATGAGGGCGATGTCTTTTCGCTTCATAAAATTCCTCCGGGAATTTTAGCTGTTAGCCCGTAGCTATTAGCTCGTAGCCGAGCACCGCCGGTGTACAGCTTTACTGCAGCGGCTACGGGCCAATAGCTACGGGCTACGGGCTTAAAATGATTTACGGCGTAAATCATTTGATGACCTTCTTGGTGATGGTGAGGCTTTTAGCCGGTTGGTAGTCCGTATGAGCATTGACCGTTATTACTATACTGTTACCGCCACCGCTGATGTCCAAGGTATCGACTTGGATCGGGCGGATAGACTGCTGCAAGGCGGTGGTAATCTGGCTGACCGATGCGTAATTAGCGTTAATCACGGTAAAAGAAAACGGAATACTAACAGGTTGCGGTGTCGGGCTGGAGGTATTGGACTGCTGGTTGAGCTGGTCATCGGTACCGGTGATGTTGCTGATCGCTAAATTGCGGTCGCCCAGGATCTTTTCGACGCTCGATGCCAATGCCGGGAAATCATAGGTACTCGGCAGTGCGTCCAGGATAATCTTCGAATTAGGGCCGTCGTTATCACCGCTGCCATCGGCCTTGCCGTTAATGACGTTGGTGGAGCTGGAGTCAAAGTCTTTGTAGGCGCTTACCAAACTGTCAAAAGCCTGGAGGTTCTTTTGCAGTTGGGCGTGGGCCTTTTCCTTGGCCGTGGACACCCTGCCCTGGTAGCGCACCTGGCTGAACACCGCGCTTGCGGCTACCAGGCAAAAGATTGTCACAAACGAGGCGACGGCTACGACGGCTACCATCTGGGCATTAGCCTTGCTGATAGCTACGCGCTTGGTGGATATTTCCAAATTCGCCATCTTATTTGCCTCCATTCGGGGCGTCTAATGAGCAAAGGGCAAAGAGCATTGAACGGCTCCCGTGCCTAAGCACCCGGCAGCCAGCCAAGCTATACGCTAGTGAAGCCTGTCCGTTGTTCACTATTCTCTGCTTGTTGCTATTGCTGCTCATGGCTTGCTCCTACTACTTGGAGTGTTGGTCGGAGATCTGAATAGATCTGTCGGTTGGCCGGATTCCGTCCGAGTCGTCGTTAGATTAGGCACGGCAAGCTTAATCTTTTGGGTAATATCAAATATGGTCTTGTCGTAGGCTATGGTGATCGTATACGAGGCCGACTGGCCGGCATCTTTACTGCTGCCGTCAACCTGGAAGCTCGTCAGCACAACGTTGCTGAACGCCGTCTGCCCGTCGCTGCCGGAATCGGTAGTGTATTTGGTGTACTTGAGGGTGTCGACGTACTTGTTCACACTACTTAGGGCGTCGGCGGTGCCGGTAATCGTAGCGGTCTGCTGGGTAAAATCAATATTAAACGACGTAATGCCTACTTTGGCCGGCGTGACCTGGTTCAGGTAGTCAAAGAGGTTGGAGGCGGCCGGTTTGGCGGCATGTAGCGCCGTTAGACTCTCTAAGTGGTTCTGCACGGTCAGGATCTTGTTGATGTCGGGTTTGGCGCGCAGCTGGCTGCTTTCTGAGGCAATGTCGCGGCTGACGTCACTCAAGTGTTTTCTCTGGATGCCGCTAATGGTCAGTAATACTCCAAGCAAAACTATGGCAAACACGCTGGCCAGGGCCGAGATACTCAGTACCAGGCGGCGTTGGCGCTGGGCCTTGATGTATTCCAGCTTCACGTCAGGCAGCAGATTCAGCTGAATCATAGTGTGCGCTCCACTCTTGCAAATAAACAATCAGCAATAAACAATAAACAGCCTTTGTGTGCGAATGCACTGACTGGCTTCTTGGCCCCCAGGCTTAGGTGCTGTTTATTGTTGATTGTTGATTGTTGATTACGCCTCATGGTGTCCGCTCCGCCAGGCCGACAGCGACGCCGAACTGGTTTGATATCGCTGATAGTTCATTCTGACGGTCCCGGCTGAACGTGACATTGCGCCAGGCGTTGCCGATCTCGACATTCACTCCGAACTTATTGGCAAGGTATAACGGGAATTCAGGCGTGACCGATGCCCCGCCAGTAACAACAATGCGCTGGACTTTAGCCGGATCGTACCGCGTCTGGAAAAACTTAATGGACTTCTCGATTTCGGAGGTCAGCAAATCAATCGTACCGATAATAGACTGGAAGATCTGGCCCTCCAGCTTTTCTTTGCTCAGCCCAAACTTGAACACGAACTGCTCAGCCTGCTTTTCGTCAATATTAAGGTTCTGCATGGCGGCCTTGACCATGGTTTCTACACCTGTCGGGATGCTGCGCGTCAGGTGCGGCACGCCGTCGACCAGCACAACCAGGTCGGTCGAGCGCCGGCCGATGTCGAGTAGCAGCTGCGGCGCGGCGTCGGCTACCGCCAGGGCGCGGGCCATGGCGAGATTATCAGGTTCAAAGGCGATGACGTTCAGGCCGATTGATTCCAGCAGGTCCAGCCGGTCCTCGACGTACTTGTTCGGCACACTGGAGAGCAGTATTTCCTGCTTGGTCTTGTCGTTTGGCGAGTCACCTACCAGTGCCCAGTCGATCTTAGATTCGGCTAGCGGGGTCGGGATGAGTGAGTCGGCCTGGTAAGGGATCGATTTGGCCAGTTCATTGGCCGGCAAGCGGTCAACATCGGCCAGCGTGGTGAAAACGCGGCCTGACGGCAAACCAACGGCTACATTCTTGGTATTGATCTTAGCCTGCCCCACCAGCTGGGAGACGGCTTGGGCTAGCTTCTGCTGGTCGCCTTTGGCATCGCTGAGGGCTATGTTGTTTTCGATTGGCAAGTAAGCATATTTGGATAGCGCCTTAGAACTGCCGCTACCGCGTAGCTCAACTAAACGGATAGCCGTGCTGCCAATATCCAGGCCAAAAAAGTCGGTGCTGCCGCTAAAAAGTGAACTCATAATCTGCCCTTAATTGTAGCATAAGCATCTTCAACTAGCTT
>JBBPZG010000107.1:0-3454 GCA_038199095.1 Saccharimonadales bacterium (SeqCode) | reverse complement strand
TCGTCTAGTAAGCCACTAAAACCGGCAAATGTTTGATCGTCGTGTATCTCTGTTGCAGGATGTGTCGCAATACGGCCAATACCTACTTGAATAAGCCTTTTGTTGAGGCCAGTCATCTGTTCTCGATGGGTATGCTCCTGTTTAATAGCGGCTTCTTCTTGTTCGCGAATTGAATCTAGCCAAGTAGCAGCGTCTTCATCACGCTCGGCCATCTTTCCCCACATGTGTTGTTGATCATTACGATTCATGAAAAATATTGAGTGAAAGTAATTTACTTTAGGTTGACCGTGTAGTTGCGATAGTATGTCTACGCTACTTTCAACAAAGCTATCAAGCATTTCAGGATTTGCGCCTAGAATACTTCCATTACTATCGGTGTACTTATCGCTCGCGAAAGCTGTTATCTCTTCTAACGTGGGTATATGTAGATCTGACTTGGGTTCTATTTCGCTCATAATTCTCCAGACTATTAATGCAATCATTTTAATTTAAATACAACTATATGTCAATAACATAATATATTTATATTGACTTTTATCTGTTAGTAATGTCAATATATAAACTGACATATGAATATAGAGTTGCTTAAACAATTTGGATTGACTGATTCACAGGCTAGAACGTACCTGGCTTTAATCCGGGCTGGCAGCTTAACACCCCCGCAGTTAGCGAAACTTACCAACGATAACCGCACGGCGGCATATATGGCTTTGGCTAAGCTTGAGGAGTTGGGGTTGGCTAATGTTAACGAGGAAAAAGCAGGGAAGACGTATGAACCCGCTAGCCCATCGGCTTTGCAGGCTTTGCTAGATAAGCGGAAACAGGAGTTGGAAGCGATCGACAAGACGTATCGTGACTCACTGTCAAACATGTTGTCGTATTACTTTGAGAAACAGAGTAAGCCCGGGGTAAAATTCTTTTCTGGCATGGATGGGCTAGAAGAAATTTATAAAGACCACCATAAGACGGGCGGGCATATACAAGTCGTACGAACAACCGCTGATTTGGAATTCGGCGAGATGTTGTACCGCTATTTAGATAAAGGCGCACAGCTCGGTATTACGTTAGATGTTCTAGGGCCGGCCTGGCCAGAAGCTATAGATTGGGCAAATAAAAATAAAAACCGTCATAATCGAATCAATAGCTGGGTCCCGGTCGAGTATTATACCGCGCCGGTAGAGATATGCGTGTACAGCGATAAAGTCTCGATGATCTCTTTTGCTAAAGAGACAGTCGGTATCATTATCGAGAGTCCGCAGATTGCTGAGTCTATGCGGCAGTTGTATAAATTGGCTAAGATTGGTGGTGAAACGCTGATGCAGCGGCGGAAAGCCATGGGTAGTGGTGAACGGGATCCTGAAACTAGTTCAGGATGACGACGGATGTGGCAACTTACTGTTCGGGGTTCTGGGTAAAGTAGTTGATTTCGTTGACGATGTCGAGGAGGGCTTGGGCACGCATTTTTTCGTCTTCGATGGCGTTGGCGGCTTCATAAGCGGTTTTGACCAAGCTATGGTCGTCACTGGCCTGGATCATCATCATGGTGGTGCGGAATTTTTCCTCTGGCGACTGATCCAGGTGGCCAACCAGAGGGGTGAGCTGGTGGAGGGCTTTTTGTTTGATATCGATTAGGTCATTAGTGCCAGAGGTGTCGTTACCATGGCTGCTGCGATGCGTCGGCTCAGGGCTAGGGCTAGATGAGTCAGGGTCAGGGTTGGGCGGCCCGGCAGGACTATCGCTGTTATCATTACCAATGATAGGTACTCCGGGATGCTGCCAAGAGTCTGAGCTATCGCTTGGCGGATCATCTGAGGGAGGAGTAACTGTAGGAGTATCGTCAGTCAGTGCCCCGTCGATGGAATGGTCCGGTATATGATCATTTTGTTGTTGGTCGTCTTGCTGTCCGAACATGGATTGCCCCCCGTAAATTGTTCAATTCGTATGAGGTTATTGTAGCATAAGCAGATTGCCGCAAGGAAGCCGCATTAGCTTCAACTGTCGTCCTGAACTAGTTTCAGGATCCAGGCGAACTTACTTTGCCGTATGGATCCCCCGATCAGGTCGAGGGCAGGCTCTGAAACTAGTTCAGGACGACAAGGTTAGCTGGCTTTCTTGTAGAGGATGCGATTTACTAGGTAGTGGTTCCTATTCGCTAGTTTCTAAATTGGAGGGGTTTATGCTGGATGACTTGAAAGTGATACATGAACGTGATGCACAGGATACGTTAGGGATTGCCGAACGGCAGTGGCAGCAGCTCGGGGAAGAATTTGAAACAGGCCAGCAGCCGGTGGATGCTGACAATATTATCTTCGCCGGTATGGGCGGGTCGGCGCTAGCGGCACTCTTTAGTACTAGTTGGCCGGGGCACAACATACCTTTTGAAACGGTACGTGGCTATGACATACCTCGCTATGCTTCAAAGCGGACGTACTTTGTAGCTTCCAGCTACTCCGGTAACACCGAGGAAACCCTGAGCGCGCTTGCCCAAGCCGAAGCCAAAGGGGCTCAGATAGCAATCATGGCCGCCGGAGGTAAGCTCGTTGAAATTGCCCGAGAAAAAGGCTACCCGTTAGCACTACTGCCGGATGCCGGACAACCGCGTTACGCCGTATTTTATAGCCTAAAAGGCTTTATTAGCCTGCTGGTGCAGGCCGGACTGCTTGAAGAAGGCACGCTTAAGGAAGAGCTGAATCAGGCAGCGGCATTTTTGAAAGAAGCAGTGCAGTCATGGGTACCGACCGTGCCGGCTGATAACAACACAGCCAAGCAAATTGCGCTGGATTGCATCGGTAATTCGGCGGTCATATACGCCGGGCCTAAACTTTGGCCGGCGGCTTATAAATGGAAAATCAGCTTTAATGAAAACGCTAAGCAGGTTGCCTGGACCAACCAATATCCGGAGTTTAACCACAACGAGTTCATGGGTTGGACCCAGCAGCCCACCCAAAAGCCCTATACGGTGATCGACTTGCGCAGCAATTTAGAGCACCCCCGTATACAGAAGCGCTTCGAGGTCAGTGAACGCTTATTATCGGGCAAGCGGCCGGCACCAATCGTTGTACAAGTGCAGGGAGAGAACTTGCTCCAACAACTGCTATGGGCTATCACGCTGGGCGACTTTGTTACGCTTTACACGGCACTTCTGAATGGCTTGAACCCCGCGCCTGTAGAGCTGATCGAAAAGTTCAAAAAGAGCCTGGATGAAGAGTAACTCTCAAAATTTCTGACCAGAGATGAATGAGAGCAGGCGCCTGAGCGAGGGTCATATTTGTTCACGGAAGGCCCGGCAAGCTTTCTTAGAACCCATTCCATACCCCTCTCCGTTACAATCCATACCCCGATCAGAGCCTATCCTCAGCTTGACTGGAGGTCGAGGGCAGGCTCTGGCGGCGCCAGGTACTAGTTTTACCTCTCCCCTCCGTAGCGGTTGTACCGCAACTGTGGAGGACGGGCG
>JBBPZG010000106.1:0-2067 GCA_038199095.1 Saccharimonadales bacterium (SeqCode) | reverse complement strand
TTTAAAGACACCTTTGCTGGCGGTCTGACTACGTTGTCGCTGCTCCTGCATTAATCGATCAAACTCATTATCAGCATCTTTAGCTGGACTTATCTCTTTATTGAAAGCCTCTTCCTTACTCAATTCAACCGGAAAACCATACGTATCATAGAGCTTAAAGATCACTTCACCGGACAGTTCTTTGTCAACAAGTTTATTGAATTCATTTAGGCCTTTGCGCAGGGTTTGGCGGAAGATTTTTTCTTCTTTTATTAGGACTTCAATAACTTTTGCGCGGTTTTTGGCCACCTCTGGAAAATCGTCTCCATACATGTCTGTAATGACCGGCACAACGTGCTCCAGGAAGTTTTGTTCAATACCAAGTTCAAATGCAAAGCGGATGGCACGACGCAGCAGGCGGCGCATGACGTAGCCCTGTTCTTTGTTGCTCGGAACTATGCCGTCTACAGCCAGGAAAGTGGCAGCCCGCAGGTGATCGGCAATAACACGCATGCTTTCGGTGTGGCTCTCATAATTTTTGCCTGATATATCTTCGAGCTTGGTGATAATTGGTTTGATGAGACTTATTTCAAAAACATCGGGGCTATCAATAGCTGCAGCAGCTATGCGTTCCAGGCCGCCGCCGTAATCGACATTTTTCTTCGGTAATTTATCGAAGCCAGTCTCGGTTTTTATATATTCCATAAAGACAGAGTTACCAAGTTCAATGTAGCGGCCGCAGTCACAATTTACATGGCAATATTTGCCATATTTTTCATTATGTTTGACCGAAGGATACAGATAAAACATCTCCGTGTCGGGACCGCCCGGTTCACCGGTCGGCATGTCCTTAGCTTTACCTGCGCGGCACCACCAGTTTTTCTCTCCATAAAAAAAGATACGTCCACCCTGCTCCCCAACTTCATAGCCTTTTTCCTCGGTACCGATTTCTACTTCTCTAGCTTCAATGCCAGCCTTTTCAAAAATCTCTTTCCAGATGCCTCCACTCTCTGTGTCTTTTGGAATACCAGCTGCATCATCACCGCTAAAGCATGTCACGTAAATACGTTTGGGATCTAATCCAATCTTGTTTATCAGAAATTCCCAAAACCAGTTTATCTGCTCCTGTTTGAAGTAATCGCCGAGCGACCAGTTTCCCAACATTTCAAAAAATGTAGTATGGCGGTTGTCACCAACTTCTTCAATATCCTGCGCTCGCAGGCAGGTCTGGCTATTAACTAGGCGATTACCTCCCGGATGAGGTTCGCCCAGCAGGTACGGGATGAGCGGCTGCATGCCGGAGCCGGTAAATAGCGTAGTCGGATCATTATATGGCACAAGTAGAGCTCGTGGAATAACTTTATGCCCACGTTCCACAAAAAAATCTAAATAGGCTTTCCGAATTTCCTGCGCTGTCATATCTGTTAGATTGTAACAGATATAGACGAAAGGCTCCTCACATTAAGAGATAATTCCGCCGCCTAAGACATGGTCTCCGTTGTAGATGACGGCGGATTGACCGGCGGCTAGGCCGCGTTGTTCTTCGGCGAGTGTAAGTTGATTATCTTCGATTTTGCAGTCTACGAGAGGACCGCGGTAGCGTAAGCGGGCTTGGTATTGCGTCTTAGGGCTGGGCTTTTCATTAATCCAATGTAGATCCTGCAGAGTGAGACTTTTGGACCAGAGATCTTTATCATTCAGATCTGTCGTTACATATATAATGTTACTCTTCATATCTTTTTTGGTTACGTAATACGGCAGACCGCCGCCAACATCCAGGCCGTGGCGCTGGCCGGTTGTATAGAAGATAGCACCGTCGTGCTGGCCGATCTCTTTACCGGTTTGGTTGATGATAGGCCCGTGCGGCTGAGGTCCTAGCTCATTCATTAAGAATTCTTTGATGCCTACTTTACCGACGAAGCAAATGCCCTGGCTGTCTTTTTTATCGGCCGTGGCCAAGCCTAGTTTTTTAGCCAGTCTGCGAACCTCCGGTTTTTCTAGCTCGCCTATAGGCATCAGGCTTTTTCTGAGGGCTTCTTCCGTCACACGATAGAGAAAATAAGATTGGTCTTTGTTTTTATCGAGACC
>JBBPZG010000105.1:0-3589 GCA_038199095.1 Saccharimonadales bacterium (SeqCode) | reverse complement strand
CGTCCACATAGTAAACGCGAAAACGATTGAACTTACTGTTTCAAACCATTTTGAACTTAATTAAAACTACCCTCTACCTCTTATATAGGCTTTAGGTGGACGGGTCTCTTTAGAACTATATCTTTGGCGGAGAGGGAGGGATTCGAACCCTCGGAACCGTTGCCGGCTCACTTGTTTTCGAGACAAGCCAGTTCAACCACTCCTGCACCTCTCCGTAACAGATTATTTTAGCAGATCATCATTTATGCCTACTCTCGAGTATGGCGCACATTTTTTGGATACGGCGGCGTTCCCGGGTCTCTGGTTTTTTGGCTTCTTCGATCCACCGTACGTACTCTTTGCGGTGGGTGTAGGCCATTTTCTGGAACATTCCCCAATGATCAGCAGCAACAAGTGCTTGTTTGATGTCCTGTGCAATCGCTAATTCGTGTGGCTTGTCATCCAGCTCTATGACAACCTCCACGCGCTCACCCGGTTCTTTACCCAGCTCGGTCCGCACGTCTTTGCGCACCAGGATCATGGCAGACGGGCCGCCCATCTTGGCTAAACTACCCCTGTAAGTAACCCGGCCATCAAAGGTAACTTTATACGGAACCAAATTACCCACCCCGTAGGTTTCTTTTAAGTCATAAGGAAACCCAATCCAGGCCGACGAATTTGTCACATCCGTATTGCGCTTAATGATCGCCGAGAAGGCAATTGGGCCGGGGTTTTTATAAACTTTTGTCATGCGATGCATTGTACACCCTAGCTTTTACTAATAGAACATGCTAACATTACCCCTGTTGCACTTCCTCTGGCTTAGAAGCCGAGTGAGGGAAAAGAGCAGGACCGCTTCGCGCAGCGAATTCGAATTTACTTCGAAAGGTCCGATGAGAAAAACCGTAGGTTTGTCTCATTACCGAGCACCCGTAGCTCAGCTGGATAGAGCGTCGGCTTGCGGAGCCGAAGGTCGTAGGTTCGAATCCTGTCGGGTGTACCATTTCTATGTTACATAAAAATTATTTTCAAGAGACAAGTTTTTGATAAATCTGGTTTATTTCTTCGTATTTCTCAAAATCCTGTAGGTACTCATCGAATGTATCTTGCCTGAATCCAGGGTGCGCGATAATTCTCTTGATAGTTTCATTATCAAAGTCGTTTCTACGCAGAACTATATAATATGCAAGCAAACGCTCAAGCGGAGCAACAGGTAACCTCAGCCCCTCGTGAGCCAGAGTGCATACTCTATCAAAAGACTCTTCATCTAGTGGAAATTCAACCGTACCCAAACCATCTCGAACGATCCTCACCTTAGAATAAATGTCATACTTTACGTCTAAACTTAGCTCAATACATAGCGTATCGTACTTACCGTACTTGTAGTCGAGTGGTGGGCGTAGATATGCTTTCTTGCCATATTCATCTTCAAACTTTTTATAAAGCTCTGTAAGGTCATCATAGAACACCCTGATGTCTACATCTGACAAATCGCCAGAGAGGCCTTGAAGATGTAGGGCAAATCCAGCATTTACATACCACTTCACATTCATCTTATTCAGAAATGATGCGACATTATCCAAGTTATGCATATCAATCATTGGCTCAATTATAGATCAGCTTGGTTCTAACTTCGTTAACTAAGCTATAGCGCCTGCTTGTTTAAAGCCTCCTTGTTTTTGAGGCTTTTCTTTTTGCTTGTGCTTGCTTATCTGTAATAAAGCAGTATTATATAGCGCTATGAGCCATTTTGATCGCGAAGCCCACCTTTATCGAACAGTATTAGCTGCGGACGACACCGCCCAGGGTTCCCTAAGCAGCGGCGAGACGGCCAAGGCTGATAAACCAACCAGGTCTCCAAAAAGCCATAGACGGCTTACCCTAGGTATAGGCGCGGCAGCGGCTGTAGCGGCGGTGGGGGTATTTGGCTATCACGAAGTGCAGGCCCGGAACGATAAAGTTGCTGCCTATACTGCCAAAGAAGCAAAGATTATCGAGTATCAGCGTAAGCACCCCTCACCTTGCCTTAACCGCGACGTACTACTGCGGAGTGGGGTGACATACCGTACGACGCCGGATAGTATAGACAGCAAACTAGTTATTTTGCAGGGTAACAAAGCTGGCGAAGTAGGCTCCGGACAAGAGTTACCGGCGAAGCAGCCGCACTGGTATGTGGATGCCCATAAAAATATCTGGTTGGCTTTCACGCAAGGCGAAAGTACCGCTAAGCCTGGTGGTTTTGTAAGTTCCGAAGAAATTGCCAAAGAAACTGATTGGGTTAACTACAGTAAGCTTCAAAACGCTACCAATAATCAGGGGCTGCCCCTGGTTGAAAACTTTAAGCTAGCCGGAGCCCCGCGGAAAGAATTTATAGGCTGTACTATTTCTGACCATGGCCAAACGCTGAGCGCTAACGGCCAACCAGCTGCTTATGCCGTGGCGGCCGGGGCTGGCCAGTTTGAGATGTTCCGGGCCGTTTCCGGACTAGATCCGGCTAAATAATAAGAGATGCGCTTGCTTAGAAGCTGTGCTTAGTTAGCGCCGATCCCACCGCCGACGGAATGTTGGGACCGCCTTTGGGCGCTGGGAGCAGTGCCGCCAGCTTTACTGATAGGGGGCGGTGCGGCCTGGTAACTAGCGCCGCCAGTGCTTCGGCTGCGGGTGGGTGAGGTGTGGTAGGTTACCCGCTCAGTATGATGGACGACGGCCTGCGGTTTTGGGGCTCCGGTATGCGGCGAGGCTTTAGGGGCGATGCTCCGGGTAGGCGCGCCGCCGTAGCTTGCAGCGGCAATATTGTGCGAAACAGTTGGTGTCTGCACGCTGGCGGCACTTGCAGTTCGTGGCATTTCGCGTACCTGGTGCGGCCCACGCTGTGCGGCTTTACTTGCCTCGTGGGGGCGGACAGGGTGAACGTGTTTACCGTGCCTGGACGGGTGGTGAGGCCTCGCTGCTGCATTAGTGTTCTGACCCATAGCAATTGCTTGATCTTTTATGCTCCCGACAGTGTCAAACATTGCCAGAGTGGCAGCTTTGGGGTTAGTCTCGCGACTGGATGAAGCCCAGCTCCCTATCATACCGGTGATGCCTAAAGTCGCGGCTGCGCCAACGGCGGCAGGGATACCGTACCTACTCAGTTTTTTTATAAGAGCTGGTTGCGGCTTCCCGCCCTCTTGAGTTGCGACGATGTATTGAGCTAGGCCTACGATAGCTGGTTCTAGTGCAGAGGGGCTTGTAGGCTCCTCGAAAGAGTTCGCTATAGGGGCATCGATTGCATCATGCTCTTCAGTAATACGCTCGACGGCAGCTCTGACTGCCTCTACCTCTGATACCGGCGGATGCTCACTCTCGCGGAAAGCCATTTATAAACCTCGTTACAGTTAATCGTATATTATATGTTGTTTAAGTATGTTTGTCAAGCATAACCTCTCGGAATCTCGTAAGCCTGAAATGAAAGGCAACGAGATCTCTCACTAGCGTTCGAGATGACGGTGTAGGGGTCGAGATTCAGATTAACCTTTATGCTCAGCTACCCCTCAGGCCATAAAGGTTTTATCCCCTAGTTTTACGTCTCATTTTATGTATATTAAAAATATAATTATATTCGTAATAT
>JBBPZG010000104.1:0-4122 GCA_038199095.1 Saccharimonadales bacterium (SeqCode) | reverse complement strand
TGCTTAGGTGTAACGCATGGCCGACACGTATTGCAAAGGGTCGACGAACTAGGTGCTCTAATGGCTTCAGGGGTAACTATTTATTACGAAAATGAAAAGAGAGGCATCAGCTACGGCCAAACTACTCAACGAGTCGCCGAGCAGTATTTTGAAGCTAAAGAGAGTGCAGACTGTAGCTAGCGGAAGTTGGTAAAGCTGAGGGGGAAGTCGAAGTCGGTGGCACGCAGAAGCTGCATCACGGCCTGCAGGTCGTCTTTGCTATTGCTGGTGACGCGGACGGCTTCGCCCTGGATCTGGGTTTTGACTTTAGGGAATTTGTCACGAATTAAAGAGGTGATTTTCTTGGCTTTGTTCTGGCCAAGGCCTTGGATAAATGGTACTTCCTGGGTGGCCTTGAGGTTGCTCTCGGTAACCTCGCGCGACGTATCGAGCAGCTTCTGGCTCTGGTTCCGGGCAGCCAGCTTCTTGCGGACAATATCCAGGATGGCATCGATCTGCCACTCGCCGCTGCCGGTTACTTTCAAACCGTTCTTATCGGCATCGAGCCATTCAACAGCCGCCGGCGTGCCTTTAAAGTCGTACCGGCTGGCGATCTCACGCTGCGCCTGGTCAAAAACGTTGTTCATCTCCGCCTTGTCATACTCGCTCACCGCATCAAAAGAAAACTGTGCCATACGACTATAGTAGCCTATTCAGGCTTCTAAAATAAGTTTTCTTGCTGCTGGGGCTGTGGTGGCGACAGGGTACTATGCTGTACAGCTACTTGGGCAGGGATGGGACAGCGGGGCGGTGCCAGGCTTAGCCCTTCGGCACCTGGCAGGGGCTGCTCGGGGAGGATGTCGATAGAGGCGCTGCAGGCAAGCAGCTCAGGGTCCCACAATATCATTGGACGGTTTTCCTGGTGGCCAGGATCGGTACTCTCAGGAATAATTTTAAACTCGCCATGTAGCCACCCAGGTTTTAACTTAGGCGCAGCCTTATCTAATTTAGTAAGAGTACGTACTACTAGGCGGCCTATAACTGAAACTTCGTTTACCCGTCTAGCTTCTACCCGGGCGCCACTCAGCTCTTGGTTAGTTAGTAACTCAAGTACTGATACGTTGCCCGTTTTGACCATGTGTGGTGCTCTCCATTGCTTTAAATTGTTAATGACTTATGCTTCAGTCTACACGCTTATTGTTACTTATGTATTTTGTTTTATGGACAACGCGCTTGTGCACAAACATGGGTATATATGGTACGGGAAATATATATTAACAGAGTTAGAGTTTAATATGTTAATTGTGAGATATATTACAAACAACTGTATTGGCTTATGGTTTTTTGAAGACTACAATAGTAAGTAATGTCGTTTGAGGGATTACCGGCCGAAGCCAGTTCTGTTCAAGATTTTTCTGCACCGCCCGAAACTTATGAAGATCAAAAACCCGGTGAAGCCTGTGGTGTCTTTGGAATCTATGCCCCTGGTGAACCGGTGGCCAAGCTTGCTTACTATGGCTTGCAGGAACTGCAGCACCGTGGCCAGAACGGTGCCGGTATTATGGTAAACGGCGACATGGGTATATTCGGTCATACCGGCGAAGGCTACCTCAAAGAAGCCATTCCGGAAGCGGCTCCACGGATTGATGCTAATACTGGCAGGGAATTTTCAGTTTTAGACGCTGTAAGTAATGCCGGCATTGCCATTGGCCATACCCGCTACGCTACCCAGGGTAGCAAACCGCAACCCATTAAATGGGGTGAAATGGCAGTTGCCATGAACGGCCATGTAGAGCTGTTTGAAGGTTTGCCAGAAGCTTATGGATTGGATCCCCAGCAATATGAAAGTGATACCGATTACATCGCCGCTCTTTATAGCCAGCAAACGGAAGAAATGGCTGATCCGGTGCTAGCTACACTCGACATATCAAACCGCTTAAACGGCGCGTTTTCGACTGTCATTATGGATGACAACAAAATGATTGCCGTCCGCGACCCATGGGCCCACCGGCCATTGAGTATTGGCGCATTACCAGAAGGTGGCTTTGTAGTTGCCTCTGAAGGAGCAGCTATCGAGAGGGTGGGCGCGAACTTTGTCCGGGACATGGAGAAAGGTGAAATTGTAGTTGCCGATGAACGGGGTTTGCGTTCGCTGGCCTTGGAGCGCGAAGAAGAAGAGCGTAATTGTATGTTTGAGTATGTGTACTTTGCACGGCCAGACAGCACGGTAAATGGCGTAAGCGTTTACCGTGCCCGGGAAAATATGGGCCGGGCGCTAGCCAAAGACTTTACTGTCGCGGCAGACATTGTTGTTGGCGTGCGTGAGTCGGGTACATCTGCGGCGATTGGTTACTCCAAAGAGTCGGGCTTGTTTAAAGAAGAAGGCCTGTTCAAAAACCAGTATGTGCAACGGACTTTCATCGAAGGTGGTATTGCCCGTAAGCAGCTGCTCAACCGGAAGCAACGGGTTAACCGTGACGTGGTAGAAGGCCAGCGTGTTGTTTTGGTCGATGATTCAATCATCAAAGGTAATACAATGGCTGATCTTGTATTCGACCTAAAAGAGTATGGCGGCGCGGCAGAAGTGCACGTCCGCTCGGCAGCACCGCGCTATATGTATCCCTGTTACATGGGCATGGATACGCGCGATGACCGTAAATTAATCGCCCGTATGATGTCCAATGAACAAATAGCCGGTACTATTGGGGCTGATTCCGTTGCCTTTAATAGCCTTAAGCGGGTCAGGCAGTCGATTATGAGGGCCGCCCGCACTGAGTCAGCCGCGGCACGGGCGGGCAATTTGTGTGATTCATGCATTACAGGAGAGTACGCATTCCCTGTGCCGCCATGCCAGGCGCCAATAAGTGCCCAAAAAATTGTTGCCAAAGAAGCCATGCTTCTGGCAGCTTGAATACACGGCTCGCCTATCCCTGGGACTGCTATACTGTTATATAAGATATGAACTATCAAAATCCTCGCATTGCTGAAACTGCCGAACTGCTTAAGGAGCGTTTGGCTGGGCTAGAAAATAAGCGCGATATTTTGCGGGCCGTAGAACTTAGAGCGCTGTTTGATGAGATTAAGACCCTGCCGCAGGAAGAGCGGGGGGCTTTTGGCCAGGAAGTGAATGCGCTGCGTGGTGAGCTGGACGAGATCCTTCGGCAGGCTCAGGATGACGAAGAGGAGTTAGTGCCGATTGATATAACGGCACCCTTCGACGTTAATGTGCCGGCAGAGAAGCACCCGCAACTTTTGCTGAGCGTGCAGGGCAGTATCCATCCCTTGATGTCCGAGCTGGCCACCGTACTCGATATTTTTTACCGGATGGGCTTTACCGCTGTCGAGTCACGCGAGATCGATGACGACTTCCACATGTTCGGCTCGCTGAACTTCCCAGAAGACCACCCGGCCCGTGACGATTACGACACCTTTATGACCACCCAAACCGATGCAAATGGTAAGCCTTACATCGCGCCCGCTCATACGTCCACTATGCAAAACCGCGTCCTGCGGGCTCAAAAAGCTAACCTAGAGCAAGGCCGGCCAATTGCTGCCGTTATTCCTGGCCGCGTCTTCCGCAATGAAGATCTCGATGCCCGCCATGAACACACCTTTTACCAACTGGAAGGTGTCTACGTAGACAAGGGCATCAATGCTGGCCATCTGATAGCTACGCTTAAAACTTGGCTCAATAGCTACTACGACAAAACGATAGAAATCAAAACCCAGCCGTTCTATTTTCCGTTTACCGAACCGAGCTTTGAATTCGCCGCCAGCTGCATTTTTTGCGACAAAAAAGGCTGCACTATATGCAGCCATACCGGCTGGATAGAGCTGGGCGGCTGCGGTATGATCCATCCAAATGTATTGCAGCAAGCAGATATTGATGCTAACTTGTACACCGGCTTTGCCTGGGGCTTTGGCATCGAACGGCTCGTCATGTTGAAATACAACATTGAAGACGTCCGCCACTTCGAGAGCGCCAAACTCGACTTCTTGAGGCAATTCGCATGAAGATTGTATCGAATATTGGCGTTTCAGAGTTAAACAAAATGTCGGCGCGAATGTACGGGGGTATTGTTAAAGCGGATGTAGACATTGCTCAAAATTTACTCATTGTTGACATGGATATGCATTTTGACG
>JBBPZG010000103.1:0-7410 GCA_038199095.1 Saccharimonadales bacterium (SeqCode) | reverse complement strand
GCATCGTGTGGGTTGAATAATAATTCCGGCTGGTCCGCTAGTACCGACCGGTAGCCGGGATTATCGCCAGCTAGGACCACGGCGTGGCCGCTAGCCATAGCCTCCAGGAGCACAATGCCAAAGCTTTCGCCGCCGCTGCTCGGGAAAACTGCAATATCAGCCGAAGCATAGTAGCGAGGTTTATCGGTTTCGCTAACAAAACCAGTGAATTCAACTTTATCCGTTAGGCCGTTATCACGCACATAATCCCGAAGCCGGGCTTCCAGCTGGCCTTTACCGCAGATAACGGCGCGGAAGGGTGGCAAATCGGGCTGTTTGGCTAATTTATTCAACGCAGCCAGCAGTATCTGGCAGCCCTTACGTGGCACCAGGCGGCCAAGGAACAAGATGGTAGTTACGGCGTCATCATAGGCAGGCAAAGGCAGGGCCTTATGAAACTTATCGTACTCAATAACATTGGGTGAAATGTCACTAGCCATGCGGAAAGTGACTTTAGCAAATGCCTGGGCAGCTATCGATACACTGAGCATACGGTCAAATCGCTTGAGCGAGGGGCGCAGCCACACCCCAAGCAATCTGGTCGCCAAACTAACCAGCCGGCCAGTTGGCGCTATATGGAACGTGCCGATTACCGTTGTCTGTGGGCCGGCCGCAAGGATTAGACGCTGCGACATAAAAGGGCTATGTGGTACCTGGACATGCAAAACATCAAATTGTTCGGTCTCGAGGAAGTTGCGGAGCTTGCGCCGGCTGGTCGGCAAAGGAATTGTCGTCTGGTTACCATTAAAGCGGGTCGTAATATTGCGAGCCAGGCTATGGATATTTGGTAGCTGGCGGTGTTCGGTCTGACCTACTAAGTAATGCACATTATGTCCCTGACCGCGCATCCATTCGCCGATACCAACAACGTATTGCTGTACACCGTCGGGCGGATCAAGCGAGGTATCCAACACTAAGCCGATTTTTAACGGTTTAGTTGGTAAGGTCATGCTCTTTCAAGGCTTCACAGTAGACTTCTTCATAACGGTCGACCACCGTATCGTAATTGAACTGTTTCACGTATTCGGCCGCCCAGTCCTGCCATAGACTTATTAAGCTGTCTTCTTCAAGCAATAGCTGCAGGCGGCGTGCAAATTCCTGACTGTCCTCGGGATTAATGATCGACACCGCGCCGAGACCTTGCATCAGGCCGGCGTAGCCGGAATTATTGCCTGCTACACAGACTGTACCGACCGCCATTGCCTCGAGTAGTACGATACCGAAGCTTTCGCCGTAAATGGAAGGGGAACAAAACAAATCAGCTTCATGAAGCAGCTTTAGCTTAAGCGCTTCACTAATGTAACCGAGAAAGCTGACATTGGGCAATTTCAGGTCTTCGGCCAATAATTCCAGCCGCTCGCGATCCGGACCATCTCCGGCAATTATCAGTTTGCTGTCCGGATGGTCTTGAACCAATAATTGGTAAGCGTGGAGTAGATATTTAACTCCTTTACGACGCTCTAGGCGGCCCACATAGAACACAGTCTTGCCGGCTTGGGGCTTACTAGGGCGCTTTTTTATCTTCGTTTGATACTTCTTGAGGTCGATACCATTAGGAATAATAGTAATTGGCTGGTCAGTCAAGCCGGCTGCGTATTCGGCACCAGCATCTGATACAGCGGTTAACACGTCAAGATATTTCATGACTGATTTTAGGTACGGTGTAACGGCCCTGATGACCGTCCGGCTCATCAAGGTTTCAGGTAATTTGGCGTGGAAGGTGGCGATATTGACTGAGGTTGAACGTTGGAGCAATTGGCGGCTGAGCAAAGGTTGCCAGGGCTCATGGAAGTGCAGAATGTCGAATTGTTCTTCGGCCAGCATAGCATCGATTTTCTCATTATCGGCAGTATTTGAGAATTGGGTGGTGGTGCTCATCGGCGATTTAAAATCAGTCGAGATGCCGATAAAGATGACGCCTTTCATCTTGCTGACACCAATTTTACGGGGCATAGGCGTAATGATCTTAACCTGATGGCCGCGGACTTCCAAGCCGGCTTTAAGTGCCAGGATGACTTCCAAAACGCCACCATGCTTATGGATGCTATACGGGCAGACTAGTCCGACTTTCATTTGCTAACAGTATACCATTCTGACTGTTTTCTGCCGTCTAAGCTGACCCGCATTCAATTTTAAAACCACCCCTATTGTCATCCTGAACTCGTTTCAGGATGGGCAAAGTGCAGGTGGGTTGCCCGTCCAGGGCTACTCATTTTGTAGTGTCCGTAACATACGCCGTAACTTTGGGGGCACTAAAGGCCCGGCCATCCGTTCATCAGCAATGACGCTAGGGGCGTGCGTTTCCATATTTATCTCGGCCGATTTATAGTCGCTAAAGACCACCTGCATATGCTGCTCCACAAGGTGGTTGTCAAAAAAGTGGTCTGCCTTAGCCGAGACATGCCAGACCGGCACGTTCACTCGTACGTTACAATTATTAAATGTCAGGAATTGGGTCGAAGTATAAGCCCACGTACGCACGTCATTTTCGTGCCACAGATTGACCTCGGTAGCCATGAGGTGCTCAAACTCAGCTGGGTCCTTTACCTGGGCAAACTTATGTTTAGCGTTGTGCGTCCGGGCATAAAAAGTACGTAGGATTAATTTGTGAAGCACAATATGCCGGAAGAAAGCAGCCGGCAAGCGGTATGAAAGCAGCCGTGTGGCATACAAATAAAAATAGTAACGCGGTTTGCTAAATGTAAAATCGTCTTTATGCGCAAAGCCTACAATGCTAACGAGCAAAATAACTTTTTTACTGAGCTCGGGATAGCGTTGCATCATACGGGTAGCGACTACAAAGCCAAAGCTCATACCCGCGATAACAACTTTTTTACGCTTATACCGCAGCTTGATAAAAGCTGCTAGGTAGTCTGCCAAATTATCAATCGATGGCTTTTTGCCAATCGTATAGTAGCTGTCCATACCGCCAAAGCCGGGCAGATCGGGCATCGTGACCGGTGCGTAGCGGTTTAGCACCTGCATCAGTCCCCACCAGCGCTCCAGACTGGAGTGGTGACCGTAGACGAACAGTATTTCTTTGTTTGGATTCCCGCCCTTTTGGGCAGGCAGGTGCAGCATGCGACCATCCAAACCATTGATATTTAGAGGCTCGATATAATCAGCAGGACTTTTTAATAATTTCTTTGCCATAATAATCTTAAGACTTATTTTAGCAGAAAAACGCATTATCGTCCACTAGTTAACTCCTCTGGTTTTGGCGTTACTGCTGGCTTATAAACCTATACTTTTGTATAATTCAGCCAGTCATTGGGGCGTGGCCAAGTGGTAAGGCACCAGTTTTTGGTACTGGCATTCGCAGGTTCGAATCCTGCCGCCCCAGCCAGTAGCTGTTTAACAGAGATAGACCGTATTGCTATGCAACGGTCTTTTTCATTTGTAAAGACTTCTTAACAGGGGTGAGCTGATTCGAATCTCATTTCCCCAATTTCGAGCTATAATTTCAGCTAAATTTTGTCTTTTAGTCTACTTTGACGAGCTGCTTGTCATGAAGCCGGAGTTTGAGCCGCAGGCCTTTATAGAACTCAGCTTTTTGCTTTTCGTTACCGTTGTTGAGTAGGTAGTTTGCGTAGGAGTGTAATAATTCTGTTTGCGTCCGGATATCCTCTTTAGCGCCATTCATGGCGAGATCCTTCGTCATATCTTGATACTCTTTCAAGTTATAGCGCAGTTTTTCGGTGACATGAACCTCGTTGATGACTAAGCTAGCGATGACATTCAGTAATTGTTCTTCCAAAGCCTCCTGTTTGATATACGGCTCTTTGCAGCTGTAATCCACTTGCCTGGTGCAGTGGTAGTAGACATGGCGATTTCTGCCGCCATCAGCACGTTTCTTAAAGTGTTCCTCGCCAGTTATTTGTGATCCGCAGCCAGCACAGTTTATTAAGCCTCTGAAGGCAAACTCTTTCATGCCCCATTTGGATTTCCGGGGCACTTGAAGCTGAATTTGTACTTTGTCGTAGAGTTCCTTGCTGACAAGATTTGGGTGAGAGCCGTCATACCAAGTGCCGCTTTTCTTTGGATACTCGAACACGCCGTAGTAGAAGGGGTTTTTCAGCATTAAATACAATTGGCTTAAGGTCACTTGTGCACCAGATCGGGTCGTGAAACCTTGTTTATCCAGCCATTTCTTAACTGTCCGACCGCTATCACCCCGAAGCGCTATGCGTTCAAACATTTCTTTAATGTACGGCGCCCGTTCGGGATCTTCGACAATATCTTTTACACCGTTGAAAGCTCGGTTATAGTAGCCGATTGGTGGCATGCATGGCCGCCAGCCCATCTCGCATTTGGCTCTAATACCCCGTTTGACGTTCACACCTCTGTTGTCGTTCTCCAGTTTGGCTTGAGAGCATAGGATCATGAGTAGGAATTTCTCATTTGGCGTATTACTAAAGCTTTGGCCAAATGTCCGAATATGAACGAGGTGATTTGAGTCCATTAAGTCCACTAGCGAGCCGAGATCACCGGCATTTCGGGATAACCTGTCAGGTGCCCACGTTAGCACCCCCTGAAATTTGTCACTGCGAATATCCGCTAATAGTTCCAGAAATACCGGCCGTTGGCCTGATTGCTTCGCTGAATGGCTTTCCTGTTTTATTTCTATGACCTGTAGGCTTTCACGCTCGGCCATGGCTGTCATTTCTTTGATCTGAGAGTCAATAGACATAGCCTGACGCTCGTCACTCTCTGTGGATTTGCGGGCATATAGGCAGTATTTGAATTGCTTTGCTTCCATTGCAAGGTACAAGGTACCGCAATGGGGATGGAAGTCTAGGCTAAAATGGCTTGAAAGAATTATAAAGGTGGTTAAACTAGCCTTTCAGTTGGCTGATAGGATAAATTATCACGTCTCCGCTTACTTTAGCAAAAGGTATCATGGTGTGCGGTTTGCTTACCTTTTCGCTCATGATATCTTCCACACCTATATTTCGTACAAGCAATGCATCGCCAATAAGCGACCTATGACAACGCCAGGGTACGGCTTCGGCACACATAATAACTAATTGCTTTGTTTTAGCAATTTGGATTAGATGTATGATGCCTTTATTGAACTCTGTGGTCTGCATGTAATCGGCATAGCCACGAAAGGAAGCATTTTTCCAACCCATATTGATAGAATCTTTACTAGTATGTCGTAGTCCTCCGAGGCTTTCTAGTCGCCGGTATTCAATATCGTGTTCTTGTAGGCTTTCACTGAGTTTATCCTCGTTAAATTGGGGATTGTGTCTTGACCTGGCAATGGTACGCACGTCAATTACTAGCTCAATTTGGTAGGCTTCGAGTAGGTGGATAAACTCATCTATCGGATGAGTAGAATGACCGACGGTATATATAGTGGTTTTCACATCAGTCCCTTGGCGTGCAGCTTTTCCAGCAGCATATGGAAGTAGATTAAGCCAGCGTATGGTTGCCAACGTTCGGCCAGCTCTTTTATCTGGTCATAGTTCGGGCGTTCTTCCAAGGCTAAAAGTTGCTGTAGGTTCTTTTGTGCTCCTACATCGTCACCTGGTAATATGTCTAGCCTGCCTAATCCCCGTAGCAGGGTGTACTCGGCCGACCAACGACCAATGCCGTGTATTGCTGATAAATATGAAATAGCCTGCTCGTTACTAGCTGTTTCGGGGTGTTCTAGGTCAATGTCGCCACTAGCAACGGCGTAAGCCAGCCCTTTTATAAACCGAGCTTTTTGGTAGCTAAAGCCCAGCTTTTTGATGGCTTCTTCGGGAACATCAAGCAAATCTTCTGGCCGAGGGAAAGCGTATAGCGTCGTGCCGCTATCAACAATTTTTAAGCCAAAATTCTCGGTCAGTCGATTCAGCACCAGGATACCAACATCAAGTGACACCTGCTGGCAGGCAATGGAATTTATGAGTGCTTCAAAAACAGTTGGAAAACGTGGTGGTCTGACGCCCTTGAACTGGGTTACAAGGGGACTAAGGACAGCATCATGTTCAGCAAGCCTATAAAACGGCTGCAAATCGACACTCAATCCGAACATTTTTTGCATAAGTAATCGGGCGTGCTCTTGGACTTTATCAGAAAGGGCTTCCTGACTCTGCAAGATAACATGTAACCGTGGCTTGTCAGCCGTCCCCACCTGCGTAATGGTCATTTTCACTGGCTTGTAACCCAAAACAACGGCACGGGTATAGTGCTGACCATCCCACTGATCTATAGTATTTTTTTGACGCCTTCGTAGCGTCCAAACCGTTAAATCTAAACGAAATGGTGGAATAACGACTAAGATAAGGTCTATCGAAGCCATATGGACTACGCTACTTATTCCTAAGGTATTCTTTAATCACCACTGCTTCATTGTGGGCTTCATCCTTTGCGCCGTAAACTAGGCTGATCTGCCCCTTGTCAACCCACTCGCGCAGCGTAGCTACCGCGGCTTTGTTGGCTGTAAGTTCCGCGCGATAGCGTTTCTGAAACTCCAGCCATTTTTCTGGCTCGTGGTTAAACCATTTGCGAAGCTCGGTAGTGGGCGCAATATCTTTCAGCCACAAGTCAACATGAGCCTTCTCCTTAGTTAATCCGCGCGGCCATAGCCTATCAGTAAGAATGCGCTGGCCGTCTTCCTTAGCGTATGGCTCATAGACACGTTTAATTGCAATCATGTTAGTACCCTGTAAATTCTTCCGTCCGAATATTATCCTCATTGACGCCTGCCTCTACGAGTATTTTTCGCATAGAAGCAACCATGGCCGCTGGCCCGGAGAGGTAATAGATCGGTCTTTGTAAATCCGGTACATACTTCTTGAGCATCACTTCGGTTATATAGCCCGTTTCGCCGTTCCATTCCGAGCCTTTAGCTTGAGTCATAATAGGAATAAAAGTAAAGTTAGCATTTTTATAGGCAAAGCTTTTCAAGTCGTCAGTGAAAGCTGCCAACTGCGGTGTCCGGTTAGAATAAAACAGGGTAATCTGCTGATCAAGCTGATCGTGCGTTGCTTGAGCGACAATGCTTCTAACAGGCGTAACACCGATGCCGCCCGTCAGGTAAACA
Source organism: Saccharimonadales bacterium (SeqCode) (assembly GCA_038199095.1). Taxonomy (GTDB): domain Bacteria; phylum Patescibacteriota; class Saccharimonadia; order Saccharimonadales; family UBA4665; genus JBBPZG01. The sequence goes on along the minus strand of JBBPZG010000103.1, from coordinate 338 downwards.
GCTGGTGTGCTGAGCGTTTTGTGAAGTACGAAATCGCCATAAGGCGCGTCCAGCTTTATCTCTGTGCCAAGCGGTAAATCCTTTAATATTCGCTTGAAAGCTGTGTCGCGCATGCGCGTCGCAAATCCCAAATATTTCTCATATGGCGCATGCACCAGTGAGAAACCGCGAGTATTACCCTCTTCGTCTGTCTCCGGTGGATTTATAAGGGTATAATCAGCGAACTGACCAGCTAGGAAAGTAAAACCTTCTGGCTTTTCAAAATGAAAGCCCATGGTCCCTTCAGCGACGGATACCTTCTCAACTAATTTTACTGTATAGATAGACATGTTTCTTTC
>JBBPZG010000102.1:0-2167 GCA_038199095.1 Saccharimonadales bacterium (SeqCode) | reverse complement strand
TTTTCTTCGCGGACGAGGAGTTCGATAATTTTGTCACGGTTTTGGGCAACTTCTGGATAGTCATCGGCGTACAAGTCGGCGATGACGGGGACCAGTTGTTCGAGAAAGTTTTGTTCGATGCCGAGCTCGAACGCGTAGCGGATTGCGCGGCGAATAAGACGGCGCATGACGTAGCCTTGCTCTTTGTTGCTGGGTTTTACATCGTCTACGGCCATAAAGGTGGCGGCGCGCAGGTGGTCGGCGATGACGCGCATGCTTTCGGTGTGGCTCTCATATTTCTTACCGGATAGGGCTTCAAGCTTATCAAGAACCGGCTTTAAGAGGCTGATCTGGAAGACATCCGGGCTATCGATGCTGGCGGCGGCAATGCGTTCCAGGCCACCGCCAAAGTCCACATTCTGCTTAGCCAAAGGTACAAAGCCTTCCTCGGTACGCTGGTACTGCATAAACACCTGGTTGCCAATTTCCATAAACCGGCCTGAGTCGCTGGCCGGGTGTGGCAAGCCGTAACCCCCGGCGTGGTGTTGGTCGCCAAAGTCATAAAAGACTTCGCTGTCCGGCCCGCACGGGTCGCCCATCGGCGTTTTGTCCAGGCCACCGCCGCGGCTCCACCAGTTTTCGCCGTCGTCATAAAAGAATATGCGGCCGTCTTGCATACCGGTTTTATCACCGTCTGCCTGACTTCCAACCGACACAATCTTGGCGTCAATTCCCTTTTCTTTAAACACCTCTTGCCAGATCTTAGCAGAGGTATCATCACGCTCAATACTGTACTCTTCACTGCCGATAAAACACGTCACGTAAATCTTTTGTGGGTCGAGGCCGACTATATCTACCAGAAATTCAAAGAACCAGCGGATCTGCCGCTCCTTAAAGTAATCACCGAGCGACCAGTTGCCGAGCATCTCAAAAAACGTTGTGTGCCGGTTATCGCCTACATCTTCAATATCCTGGGCCCGCAAACACGTCTGGCTATCCACCAGCCGCACACCATCAGGATGCCCCTCGCCCAGCAAATACGGTAGCAGCGGCTGCATGCCCGACCCGGTAAACAAAGTAGTCGGGTCGTTATACGGCACCAGCAAAGCCCGCGGAATAATTTTATGCCCACGCTCCGCAAAAAAATCTAAATACGCTTTCCGAATCTCCTGTGCTGTCATCTGTTAGATTGTACCAGATTTAATGATTTACTATATACCGCGCAGCTTCTAGCAAGTTGGCAGCAGTAAAGGTTGCATAACCTGATTGGACAACTGCATTCCCTGTTTTGACGAGCACAGTTTTAGTACCAGCACTAAAGCCTGCTTCGATATCAGATAAACGGTCACCCACCATATACGATTCAGCAAGATTAATATCGAACTCTTTGGCAGCTTCTAAAATCATAGTTGGTTTGGGCTTCCGACACACGCACTCGTCTGTAGGACCGTGTGGACAAAGATAGGTTTTCAAAATATTAATTCCACTTGGTTTCAGCATTTCGATTACGCCATCATTAAGCTTGTGGAACTCTTCTTCAGTTATTAAGCCTTCGGCAATGCCAGCTTGATTGGTAACAAGAATTGCAGCGAAGCCTAAGTTTGCTAACAATCCCAATGCTTCGAGAGTATCTGGAAAAAGTTTCGTGTCCTCTTGCGATACCAGCCTTTCGCCAGGGGGTTCAACTATAATGGTTCCGTCCCGGTCCAGAAGTACTGCTTTCATTGCCTTACCAGTGTAACAAATATGCTACGGTGGAAGCATGCTTCATCAAATACATGCCCTGGCGCATACTTTCAGCTGGCGTATTGCCGTACTGTTATTTTTGGCCTATGCCGCTATTGACGCAGTATTCGTGCTGTATACGCTGGCAGTTACTAAACACGAAGCCGGCAAAGCTGCCAATTTCGCTTTTTTATATTATTTCGTAGTTGCCATTGGCGTAGTGCAGTATGTACATAATTTCCTCTATATATTTGCGGTGGCGTCGGGTTCATGGCTCGGTACGTACCTGGTCACTAAACGACAGGCTGCTAAAGTCAGGAAATGATGCCGCCGCCGAGGACTTGGCCTTGCCCTGAGCCTGTCGAAGGGTCGCCGTGGTAGAGGACGGCGGATTGGCCGGCGGCTAGGCCGCGTTGTTCGTCTTTTAGGATTAGTTTGTTGGCTTTTATTTCGCAGTCTATTA
>JBBPZG010000101.1:0-12044 GCA_038199095.1 Saccharimonadales bacterium (SeqCode) | reverse complement strand
CTGTCAGCTAAAAACTTCAGGTCTGCCACTTCTCATCTGTTTTTCGTTTTCAGTTCGTAGCTACGGCTACGACTGAAAGCCGATAAAACAGATGAGAAATCAAGGCAGCTGCTAAAGTTTCGCTACAACAGATAGATGTGGATTAGCCCTTAGAGGTTAGGTTGTACGGTGGAGGAGCAGAGGCAACAAGTTCCTGGGCTAGTGGCCACTATTTGAAGCTGTGTTATTGGCACGGTCGGTGCCCAAAACTACTATGAAGTCGGATGTGTAGCGGTCGCTATAGGGATTAGTAGTGGTTACCTGGCTGCCAAAGAGCTGCACTAATTGCGCACGGGTAGCTGGTTTTTTACCTCCGGAGTTATCGATAATTGTAGTTACTGCTTGCGGGGTAGCGGCGTCGCCTACCTTAGAAATGGCTAGATTTTTATCTGTTAGCAAAGTTTTCTGTTTGGATGCTAAGCCATTGACACTAGTAGCATTGAGTAATGTTATAGTAGCGCCTTCCTGAACCAGGGTATCAGAGGATGTTTGGCGCTTCACAAAGGCCTGGATATCATCATATTGGTCAAGGCCAAGAGCAGGGATAAGCGCGGACTGTCCACCATAGGCCGTATAGCTCATTAATAGGTTTTTTCCATCGGCGCTATTTAAACTGAGCGATTTAATATTGTTGGCATTGATTTTTTTCATTAAATCGTACAGGCGGCGGACTTCACTAATATTAAAATCAGTTTTTACGTTATTACCAATAGCGTCGGACAAGCTCGCCAGCTTCGCAGGGTTAGCCAGTACGCCCGCAGACTCGGCTTTAGTTTTTAGGGCAACTAAGAGCTGCCGCTGGTGCTCAGTACGGTCAAAGTCACTGGCTGGAAAACCATAGGCACGGTAATTATCACCACGGGCCCGGGCTAGATCAAGTGCCTGCAGGCCATTCAAATGATGCAGGCCATTGCTCAACTTAACTAAAGGGCCGTGTGTGGCGTAATCGATACTTGGATCGTATAAACCCCTTGGATCACTACTCTTTATAGTCACGTCTACACCGCCAACAGCATTGACGGCATCTTGCAGGGCACTGTAGTCAACTAATGCGTAGTAATTGATGTCAACACCAAAACTGCGCTCCACGACTTGTTCTAAGTAGCCCATGCCCCCCGCAGGATACCCAGTTTCATTAAACTTATTAGATTGTCCGTCTATATAGGCGGCGTTAATTTTTTGATGTCCATCATCGCCCAAGCTAACCCACAGGTCCCGGGGAATACTTAGCAAAAATGCCCTGTTATTTTTAGTATCAATACTGAGTAACATAATCGAATCTGTCAGATTCGCCCCATCGTGGCCAGGATCGTCAGACGAATTACCGGCTAACAATATATTTATGCGACCGGCGTCTTCACCTTTGAGTTTTGTAGTGGACAAAACACTCAGTATATTGCCATGGAACAGCTTGTGGGCATTATAGATAAACTTGCCCCCGACCCAAGCGCCGACCACTACCAGCACTATGGCAATAAAAGTAAGCACCCGTCGCCAGGTTGCGCTCTGTTTAAAACGCGCTAGACGGCCCTGCCTGACCACGACGCCTTTTCCAGCCGGGAACTTGTGATGGTCACGAGGGTCATACTTATAGCTGCGCAGTGTCATACCCACGCTTGGAAACTGGGTAGCCTGTTTAGCGGCAGCTATATCCTGCAGAGGCCGCACTTTAGCGGCCGGAGCAGGCAATGGGGAACGGCGCGGTTTTTGTACCATTAAATTAGGGCCTATTATACCTACTTCTTCACGCTCATGCTAACTTTAAGAACTGAACCACCCACACTTTGTCATCTCGAACCCCCGATCAAGCCGAGGGCAGGCGCGAGTGAGAGATCTCGTTACCCTCATTGCAGGCTTACGAGATCTCTCGGCAAGCTCGAGATGACGGTGGTGAAGTGGAAAGTGTGGGTGGTTCAGCTTTTAGGAGTTACTAGCGCATAAAACGCGTTAGTGTAGACGGGGGTGGATCATCCTTTACTACCTGTTTATTAATTATAATTTGAGTTCTGACTCGGGTATACTGGATGTACTATCCTCCCATGAAGTTAGCCCAATGAAATTAGTAGTACAAATTCCTTGCCTGAATGAAGAGACGACCTTACCGCTCGTGCTCCAGTCTATTCCAGAAAAAATAGCCGGTATTGATGAAATACTGGTGCTTATTATTGACGATGGTTCAACCGATAATACGGTAGCGGTAGCCCGCCAGCACGGCGTGACCCACTTTGTACGGCATGCCCGTAAGCAGGGGTTAGGGAGGTCATTTCATGACGGCGTCCTAAAGGCATTAGAGCTAGGGGCAGATATAGTCGTCAGTACCGACGGTGACAACCAGTATCCCCAGGAGCGTATTGGCGACCTAGTGCAACCCATCCTCAACGGTGAAGCAGACATCGTTATAGCTGACCGCCAAACACAACAGATCGAGCATTTTTCGGCAGCCAAAAAGCTGTTACAACGCTTAGGCAGCGCAGTAGTCAATAAAGCCGCCGGTACAAATTTGCCCGATGCCGCCAGCGGTTTCCGAGCCTACAGTCGTGAATCGCTCTTGCGGCTCAATACGATAACCCGTTTTAGTTATTGTACTGAAACTATCATCCAAGCAGGCAATAAGGGTTTGCACTGCACAAGCATACCTATACACACCAACCCGAAACTTCGAGAATCACGCCTCTTTAAGTCAACTTGGGAACATGTCCGTAAGTCAGCAATAACTATAATCCGGGCTTATGTCATGTATAAGCCCTACATTATTTTTGGCTGCTTAGGCAGTACCTTCTTTATACTTGGGTTAATACCGTTTGCTCGTTTTGTCTATTTTAGCGTCGAAGATGGCACGACCCGTGGCCACATCCAGTCGCTGCTTGCCGGTTCTCTATTAATGATTGCGGCCTTTCTCTGTCTAGTCCTCAATATTATTGCCGACCTTATCCGTATAAACCGCGTCCTTACCGAAGACAACTTAGAGCAAACTAAACGCCTGCGTTTCAAATCAATAAACAAAGAATAATAAACAATGGACGGACGGTTCCTAAGCCTGAGCGGTTAGAAGGTAATTTGGGCGTCCGCAGGCATAGGCTGTTCATTGCTCTTTACCTATTATTAACGCAGGAATTGCGTTGGCTGCCGGTAGCCCGGTACTGCCGGCCCTACAATATGCTGGACGGTACGAGTGACAGTAGGCACGCCGAATGATTGCCAGTTCCAGCTAGGGTTGCTGCGCAGGATGTAGGTGAGTGCACCGCCGCCACACAAAAGGCTTAGGCCAGCCAAGCTTACAGTGGCCAGCTTCAAAACCGCACGTCCCCTCAGGAGCTGGGCAACCCCCAGTACACCAAAAAGCATAATTGGCAACAAAACCGGCAACAGGTAGCGGCCATTAATGGCTACTGGCTGGCCAGTACGAAGATATGCACGATATTCGTCAAGCCATAACACGCCTATATAGAGACTCGTTACCAAGCTCAATAAGCTGAGTGCGTGGCGGTTATAGGCTAGAAAGATTGCCCGCCCGTAGCGTATACATAGCAGCGCTGCTGTGCCGGCAAAAAGTATGGCGGATACGGCTGGCACCAACAATGGGCCACGCGTTTCATAATCGCTGGCCCGACCTCCCACGGCGAAGAATAAACGCAGCCACATGCCATATAACCACTCGCCGGCAAATCGCAGCGGGGTGTGGGCTGCCTGCGGATTACTAGCCTCAACCTCCTCAAGCGTATAGTCCCGTATCCACGGGCCATAAGCACGGCATTGGCGGGCACTGAGCACCTGTCCGCAATCGGGTACCGGCGTATGGTAGCGCACCAGATTAACACCATAACGTTCCATAAACAGGCCTGAGCTTACTACCAGCAAGGCAATGAGAAGCCAAGCTAGCCGGCGCTGAATAATAGCTATCCCCGACCATATGCCGGCTAGTACGTCTTTCACGCTCCCGAACGTCCGCAATAACCGCCAGGCCATATACAGCAAAACAGCCATAAATATTGGCAAGAAAGCATATTTAACAAGACTCGTCAGCAAGCATAACGCAAAAATTACAATGAGACGGCTAGCGTTAGGGCGTTTATTCCGTTCTAGCGCTTCACTAAAACGTATAACTAATAATAATATAAATCCGGTTAGTGGCAATAACAGGTTGTCATAATTGATTTGGGCCGCTAGTAAAGGCACGACTGGAATAAGTACGAAAAGTAAGAGGCAAGCATGCACGCTAGCTTTAGAAGCCCGGCTAGCCAATAATAATTTCCGGGCAATTATTAAACTCAAGGCAAATAATATGATATTAATGCTTCGGAGTACTAAAACCTGAACTGTTTGATTATGAGTAAGGGAACTTATCAATAAGTAAGGAAAGCTCATCATATAGTGATAAAGGTAAGAGGGGTCTCGCGCCACCGCTCCATAGACGTCGGCGCCAGCTGGCTGGCCGCTCCAGAAAGGCAACAAGTGGTGGGCGTATAATCGGATAATCCCCAAATGAAAGTCTTCGTCAAATGCCATAGGATAGCGCCCAGAGAGGGCGATCCAACTGGCCTGCACTACCAGCAGCGCCACAATGCCGATAAAAAAGCCACGACCGGCAATTAGTGCTATGCAGCGGCTAGTAAAAGAGGCGGGCTTCTTCATAGAACCTATCTCATGCCTCCTCTTTATAGTGAAAGCCAAGATAGTGAGTATCAGGCAGTAGTTCTTGGGAGACGGTCCCGGAACAAACGCGGGGTAAACTTCCCTTACAGATATGATGAAGAATAAAATTGTTGACAGGGGCCGCTAGATAGGGCTTTAACAGGGAGGAGGTATGAAATAGGTGCATAAGAATATTGTTGGCTATTATAGCGGTTAAGCTGAGGCTAGCCAAAGATCGACGCTCAATAGCTACTAAACAAAGAGCAATAAGCAGCCTCCTCTTGCGAATGCACTGGCTAGCTTCTGGGTATTTAGAGCTAGCTCTTAAGTTTCAAGTGCCGTTCATTGCTTATTGTTCACTGTTTATTTGTATCGCGGCGAACAAACCATATGCAAAACAGTTGTTTACAGCTAGTATATGAAACAGGAAGCGGCGTTCAATGAACGCATTTCATAGCTCCTCCCTTTAATGAAAGCCAACCTGGTGAGTGCCAGGCAGTAGTTCCTGGGAGGAGGCATACCTGTAGGTATGGTGACGAGTAAAACTAGTGTCTGATGCCGCCAGATGGGCTTGTAGCGGGGAGGAGGTTGTAATGCGTGCAATACGTTCGGTAGCCATCGTCGGCATCATGGCCACGACTCTCGCCGTGTTTGTTTATTACTTTGCGACTCATCCCGTTGTACGGCAGCAGCTTGGGCATACCCCACCGATCGTTATAGTTTGTCTTTTATTGCTCTATTTGGCTGGTATTGGCGCTTTAGCATTAGTCACTCTAGCCACTCTGCGGCTCTGCAGCGTGCGTGTACAGCCAGGCGAAAGTTTGCTATTGACTGCCTACTCATCCATCGTCAATTTTTTTGGCCCTCTACAGAGCGGCCCGGCTTTTAGGGCTGTCTACCTCAAGAAAAAGCACGGCATTAACCTCAAAAATTACACCACCGCCACGCTTGTTTATTACTTCTTTTACGGTGGTTTCAGCGCAGTACTACTCCTATCGACCTGGCTTAAGTGGTGGTTGCTACCGCTTGTCGCTGCTGGCCTGCTTGTCGCATACTCGGCAAGCCGCTCCAAAAAAGTTGCTTCACGTCTGCAGAAGCTTGACCTGCAAGGCTGGTATTATTTAGCAATCGCCACGGCCGCACAGGTTTTTATTGTTACCCTCATTTACTATATAGAGCTCCGCACTATCTCACCCGGTATTCACTTAGCACAAGCCCTGGTCTATAGCGGAGCTGCCAACCTATCGCTCTTTGTGTCTCTCACGCCAGGTGCCATTGGCTTCCGCGAGTCATTTCTGGTTTTTTCACAACACTTACATCATATAAGTAATGGCACTATAGTAGCCGCTAATATTTTGGACAGGGCAATGTACATTATATTGTTGCTACTGCTAGCTGCAGCTATTTTTGCCACCCACGCCCGAAGCCGGTTGCAAACTGATAACTAAGGCTCCCGGGCTTGACTGGCGGTGTAGTAGTGCGTCTGTCAATACTCCGATGATTGGTAACCATAAGTGATATACTGGGTACCAGCAGGAGACAAGACATTACCAATGAGTAAAAAACACAAATTGGCCCTTTATACGCTGCTCGCCGTCGGCGTACTGTCTCTTCTATGGCTACTTTTGCACCGTAACCACTTCGCCGTTATGAATCCCAAAGGTCCCATTGCCATGCAACAGCGTAATTTAATACTTCTCACGGTGCTGCTAGGCCTGGTGGTGGTAGTACCAGTGTTTGTCCTATTATTCATTATTGCTTGGAGATACCGCGAAAGTAATACCAAAGCTACCTACCACCCCACCTGGGATCATAGCCGGGTATTGGAAACTATCTGGTGGGGTGTACCGTGTGCAATTATTTTAGTATTGGCAATGGTTACCTGGCATGGCACGCGCGCCCTAGACCCTTTTAAACCGCTAGCTTCGGCAAGAAAGCCGGTGACTATCCAAGTTGTTGCCCTCCAGTGGAAGTGGCTGTTTATTTATCCGGAGCAGCATATTGCCAGCGTCAATCTGGTGCAGTTTCCTGAGCAAACACCAGTCAACTTCGAAATAACAGCTGATGCTCCGATGAACTCTTTCTGGATTCCGAACCTGGGCGGTCAGGTTTACGCCATGAGCGGTATGTCCACCCAACTACACTTATCAGCTTCCGGTACTGGCACATACCCTGGATCTTCGGCGAATATCAGTGGAAAGGGTTTTGCAGGCATGACATTTACTGCTAAATCGACCAGCCCGGCTGATTTTGGCAACTGGATACACACCGCCCAGCAGTCGTCCGACAAGCTTAGTATGGATACCTATACTGCGTTAGCACGGCCGAGTGAGCACACGCCAGTTGCGCTCTATACCTCTCCAGCCGCTAACTTGTATGACAATATCATTATGAAGTACATGATGCCGGAACATGACGGGCCTAGCGGTAGACTGCCGCAAGCTAGCGGCGTACCAAATACAGCGGGTAGAGGAACTCCATGAATCTAGTTGCAGGCTTGTTAGGCAAGTTAAACCTTGATGCTTTGCCGCACAATCCGGTGGTGGCGGGCGGTGCGTTAAGCGTTATCTTTGGCAGCCTAGCAGTGATTGCACTCTTAACGTACTTTAAACGGTGGAAATGGCTCTGGAAGGAGTGGTTGACATCACTAGACCCTAAAAAGATCGGCGTCATGTACATTGCCATTGCCCTTATTATGCTGCTGCGCGGCGTGGCCGATGCGGTTATGATGCGCGGACAACAAGCTACATCGGTGGGGGACTCCCAAGGCTTTTTGAGCCCTGAACACTTTCAACAGATATTCTCGGCCCACGGTACGATTATGATTTTCTTTGTGGCTATGGGGCTCATGTTTGGCCTGATAAACCTGATCGTACCGTTGCAGATCGGTGCCCGCGACGTGGCTTTCCCATTCCTAAACTCTGTTAGTTTCTGGCTGTTTATTGCTGGTATGGCGCTTATTAATGTCTCCCTTTTACTTGGTGAATTTTCGGCTGCTGGCTGGCTGGCCTACCCGCCGCTGTCGGAGCTCCAGTATAGTCCGGGGGTAGGTGTAGATTATTGGATATGGAGCCTGCAGATTGCCGGGGTCGGCAGCCTGTTATCCGGCATCAACTTTATTGTTACTATACTCAAAATGCGCGCCCCGGGTATGACACTGATGCGGATGCCGATTTTTGTCTGGAGTGTCCTAAATGCTATGTCCCTAGTAGTTTTTGCCTTTCCGGTGCTGACGGTTACCCTGGCTCTGCTGGCGCTGGACCGTTCGTTAGGCATGCATTTCTTTACCTCTAGCTTTGGTGGCAATCCTATGATGTACGTCAATCTGATCTGGGCATGGGGGCACCCCGAGGTCTACATTCTCGTACTGCCGGCATTCGGCGTATACTCCGAAGTTGTCGCCACCTTTTCGCGTAAACGGCTCTTCGGATATACGTCGATGGTCATTGCGCTTGGTGCAATTAGTTTTCTATCCTATACGGTCTGGCTGCATCACTTCTTCACAATGGGGGCCGGTGCGAACGTTAATACATTCTTTGGCATTATGACAATGATTATCGCCATCCCAACAGGGGTTAAGGTATTTAACTGGCTGTTTACGATGTTCCGGGGGCGCATCCGCTTTGCAACGCCTATGCTATGGTTTATGGGTTTTATCGTGACCTTTACAATCGGCGGGTTGGCAGGGGTACTGATGGCCGTACCACCAGCTGACTTCCAATTACATAACAGTCTCTTCCTGGTAGCGCACTTTCACACTATGATCATTGGTGGTGTCCTCTTTGGCTACTTTGCCGGAGTCACGTATTGGTTCCCAAAAATCTTCGGTTTTACACTTAATGAACGCCTTGGCAAGTATGCCTTTTGGTGCTGGATCGTAGGCTTCTCGGTCGCTTTTATACCGCTGTACATCCTGGGCTTAATGGGGGCTACACGCCGCCTAGACCACTATGATCCTTCGATGGGTTGGCAAGGATTATTTATTGTAGCCGGGGTAGGTGTACTAATTATCTGTCTGGGAATCGGCTTCCAGATCCTGCAGTTTATAGTTAGCATTAAGCAGCGCAAGCAGCATATTGATACCACTGGCGACCCTTGGGACGGCCGGACACTCGAATGGGCAACTGCTTCGCCAGCGCCGGTATACAACTTTGCCGTCATCCCAGAGATTACTGGCCGCGACGCTTTTTGGACAACCAAACATGGTCGGCCGTCAAAAGAAGCGCCTCACTATAGCGCAATTCATTTGCCCAAGAATACACCGATGGGTATCTACATTGCTGGCCTTAGTTTCCTCTTCGGATTTGCGGCTATCTGGCATATTCTATGGTTGTCTATAGTTGGCTTATTAGGAATCATTACCTGCATCATCATTCGCACTAATGACGATGAAACCGAGTATACGGTAACCATCGCCCAGATAAAGCGCCTCGAGGTAAAACGTCAGCAAAGGGCGGTTACATGATGTTCCGCTTCACACTGTATCAGTCTAATAGTCCTATCGTCTTATCGTTGTATAGTCACTTGGTTTTTGGACGATACGACTATATGACGATGGAACTTGTCAAAGCAAGCGAGGAGAATAGTAGTCTATGATGGCAAATAAACAACTAGCGGCCACACAACTTGTGCAGCACCAGAGCGCCCGCTTTGAGGCCGACGACAAGGTCACCTTTGGCTTCTGGGTTTATTTGATGACTGACTGCGTCCTCTTCGCGAGTTTATTTGCCACATATGCAGTGTTACGCGGCAATACATTTGGCGGCCCCGGGGGCAGGGAGTTGTTCAGCCTGCCATATGTACTTCTAGAAACTTTGTTATTGTTAACGAGCAGTTTTACATGTGGCTTGGCTGTTTTGGCGTCCAAACGCCAGGATGTAGGCAAGTTGTTACAGTGGTTTGGCATAACCTTTATTCTTGGCGCACTTTTTTTACTGATGGAGGTCACCGAGTTCCGGCAGCTAGCCATCGAAGGCAATAGCTGGCACCGCAGCGGCTTTTTATCTTCGTTCTTCACGCTCGTAGGCACCCATGGTCTGCATATTACGATTGGGTTGTTATGGATGGCCATTCTAATGCTAAAGGTCAAAAGCCGCGGCTTAACTTCCTCAATGCTCCGACGGTTGACACTGCTCAGCTTATTCTGGCACTTCCTGGACATTATCTGGATTTTTATTTTTACAATTGTGTATCTGCTAGGGGCGGTACCGGCATGAGCAATACTCCCAAGGCAGCCATTGTGTCCCGCCACGAAACCGCACAGAGCTCTCTTCGTTCGTATGTCACTGGTTTTGTCTCCTCACTGTACCTGACACTCACAGCCTATGTGCTTGTTGCCCACCACTTACTGCCAAAAACAGGTTTAGTTATCGCGATCATAGGTCTGGCAATTATCCAATTTATGGTGCAGCTGTTTTACTTCCTGCACTTAGGCCGCGAAGCCAAACCGCGCTGGAAGCTGTTGGTGTTTTATTTCATGCTAATGGTCGTAGCGATTCTAGTTTTTGGCTCCCTATGGATTATGTCCAATCTAAACTATCACATGCTGCCACCAGACGAGCTCAAACACCACATGCGCGTCGAAGAGGGGTTGTAGCCATCGCTTCGCTGCGTACCTACTATTCCCTGACTAAGCCGGGTATCATTCGTGGCAACCTGCTAACTACCGCCACTGGTTTTTTACTAGCCAGTAAACTTCACCCCCACTGGCCGTTATTGGCGGCCACCCTGGGCGGTACTGCCCTAGTAATCGCTTCGGCCTGCGTCTGTAATAATTACCTTGACCGTGGTATTGATGCCAAAATGGAACGGACTAAAAAACGTGCTCTAGTAAACAGCGAGGTTACGAGCCGGCAGGCACTTACATATGCGGCCGTGCTGGGAATATTAGGCATAGTGCTGTTGGCATACTTTACAAACTATCTGACAGTTACCCTCGGCTTAATAGGCTTCTTTGGCTACGTCATCGCCTACGGCTACTGGAAGCGGCGCTCGGTCTACGGCACTCATGTTGGCTGTATTCCAGGTGCTGTACCACCTGTTGCCGGATACTGCGCCGTCACAAATCACCTTGATACTGCTGCAATTATTCTTTTTTTTACATTAATCTTTTGGCAGCTAGCCCACTTCTTTGCAATCGCTATATACCGCCGGGATGATTACGCCAAGGCGGGTATACCTGTTATGGCAGTCCAAAAGGGCTTGCGTAATACAAAGTACCAGATCTTATTTTATATAGCTGCCTTTACTGCTTCTGCCACCATGCTGACTATTTACGATTACGCAGGTTATATATACGCAGTAGCTGCCACAGCTCTCGGCTTAGCTTGGCTGGTACTGGGGTTAAGGATGGGGTTACGGAATCTTACAGCAGTAGACGACAGAAACTGGGGGCGGGCTATGTTCCTGGCATCTTTAGGCGTGATTACGGTATTATGCATAGCAATCCCGCTCGGACCTATACTGGCTTAGGCTGGATTAAATAGGCAAGCTTGCTATAAAGCTTAAAAGTGGTTGCGGATGTGGCTGAAGCTGTAGTCCCAGTCGGCATTGGCTTTTTTGTGGGGGTTGAAGATGCCTTGGGGATCCATAATGTGCTTGGCTGCTTGGAAGATCTTGAGCATTTCCTCACCGTACATTTGTTCCAACCAGGGACCGCGCACCAGACCGTCATTATGTTCGCCAGAGAGGGAACCGCCGTATTTAAGGACGAGCTTGTTCACAGCTTTCATAGCTGGAAGGATTTTTTTCCGGTCCTTTGGATCTTCGAGTTTCATGAGCGGGATGACGTGGAAGTTGCCATCACCCATATGTCCGGCAATTGTCGCAAATAATTTATACTTCTTAATGATCGCCCGGAGCTGGGGTAGGAAAGCTGTAAGATGGGCAGGCGGCACCAAAAAGTCGTCTATAAAAGGGGCAGTGTGCTTATCTTTTACTTTACTACGCAATAGCTGGAAGCTGTAGCGGCGCATGATCCAGAACTTTTCCGATTTGCCCTCGGTAGGATCTTCTTCCTGCCCGTTAATTTCGTAGCGGGCGTGGTGTTGATCTAACTCGCGGTGTAAAGCCTTTATTTTAGCGCGGACCTCTTCCTCGGTTTCACCATTAAACTCCACCATCATTATCAGTTTGGGTATGCCGCGCAGGAACTGTAGGCCGGTAGGGGTTAGAGTGAGCAATAGATGTATGAAGCGTCTGGTACCGAGCAGTTTGAGGAAGCTTGGCATAAAACGGATAGCCAGAAACAGCGTCTGGTCGTCGAATGACTCGAAGGTGGCTGGCTTGGATTCCATGACCTTAGGTATCACTTCGCCGAGGTCGTTGATATTTTTCATAAACAGCACCAGGAGTCCGGAATGGGGACGGGCAGG
>JBBPZG010000100.1:0-2709 GCA_038199095.1 Saccharimonadales bacterium (SeqCode) | reverse complement strand
GTCTCGTGCAGCTCATTGATCAGGATTGGGCCGATGGTATCCTCTGCCAACACGGTCTTGATCTTTTTGCGCGGCGTCACCAGGTCGGCAACGGTGTAGTTATCAAAGCTGAGAGCGCGCTTGGCGATTTCTAGCTCTTCCTGGCTCAAGCGGTTATCGGGTTGGCTTTGCTGTTGTTCAATAAGGCGAAGTACATCATCACGCTCAAATAGGCCGGAATGCACAGGTGCCGAATAGCGGCTCTCGGCCACGCCAACTAAGCGGCTCAGTAACGGATGCAACCAATTAAGCAAACGTACAATAAACGGTGTTACAGTCGATGTAAGGCGCGCGCCAAAAGCCGTCACCCGGCTGGCCGGCAACCACGAAAAAGCGGCCCACAGCAAAGCCACCACCGCTACCAGGCTGAGCCAGACCGGTGCTACCCTTGCCAGCAATACAAAGCCGCCCGCGCTGGTCAGGGCAATGAATAGCCAGAGCAGCCCCCGCAAACTAGCGCCGTACGCTACAGCCGGGTACAACTGGCTGGCCAGCGGATCGGCCTTTCCGGCCTGGCGCTTCAGCTCGCGCACCGGCAAATAATAGTACGTTTTACGGATCACTACCCCTGCGAGGGCGAGCACCAGCAATACAACTGCCAGGATGAAGTTTGTCATGCTCATATCTTACCATTAGCTTAAATCCCTATGGTCTGTACGTCATCCCGGCGAAAGCCGGGACCCAGTCAATTACTTATCGCTTACTAGCGATTCTTATGTGTATTAATAATAAGGAGCGCTTGCGCGGGCATATTCTACTGGGTCCCGGCTTTCGCCGGGATGACGCGTGAGCGCGTCAGTTTGCTATACTTTTATAAGAAAAGTGGAGTAACAAGGAGTCTATGCATGTCTAAGCAATTTATCGGGATAATTATCGTCGTTATTCTGGTTTTCGTCGGAATCTTTGCTTTTAGCGGCAAAAAATCAAATACGTCAGGCAAAAAATCAGACAGTAAGGCCTTGACCCAGCACGTACAAGGCAAAGGCACCTCAAGCGTAACTCTTTTAGAGTACGGTGATTACCAATGTCCATATTGCGGGCAGTACTATCCTACGCTTAAGCAAGTACAAGCCCAGTTTGGCGACCAGATCAAATTCCAGTTCCGTAACTTCCCACTGGTAAATATTCACCAGAACGCCTTTGCCGCCGCCCGGGCCGCCGAAGCCGCCGGCCTACAGAATAAGTATTGGGAAATGCATGATGTGCTGTACGAAGGCCAAAGCCAGTGGTCACAGTCCAGCGATGCAACTAGCGCCTTCACCCAGTATGCCCAGCAGCTCGGCCTGAACGTCACCCAGTTCAAGGCTGATTACGCCAGCAGCAAGGTCAACGACCTGATCAATGCTGATATGGCCGAGGGCACTAAGTTGGGCGTGACTGGCACACCAGCCTTCTACTTAGACGGCAAACAAATCCAGGTAGCCAACGACGCCGCTTCTTTCGAAAAAATCATCAAAGCCGAAATCGCCAAAAAAGCCCCTGCTAACACCACTACAACCACACCAGCCCGAGGAAATTAACTGAAAGCGTACTATATAGATCTAGCTTAGGTACGCACTGTCTTATAAAAGCCCTTGCAAAGTTTTAAGCAATTGTTCGCCCACCTGCCTGTTTTTTGGATCGGGCTGACGCCTGCCTTTTATTAGATCGCGAATTTCTTGGCCGGTTTCAGGCAACCTATCGGCAAAGTTGCAGACCCAAATCATAGCTTCACCTTGCTCTAAAGACCACTCAATACTGAGCTGACCTTCCCGAATTCGCTTGTTCGCATCTTGTGCATCGGCCACCTTAGAATTTCTACCGGTAAATCGTTGTAACCATTCTTGGGGGGTGGCTACAATCGTAATTTCTGTCATTGTGCCAAATGGTATGCGCCGTAAAGTGCCAATATTGCTAGCAAGAGTGTCTAGCATCATGTATCGCCGGCCATAATCGCGCATTTCTGACCCATAAAGATAATTGGTAGTTGGATGAACAGCGTACTGCACTAGTTCACCTTCCATAGCCAAACTCGCTATACGTCTAAGGTTTTGTTCGTCATGCGGAAGAAATCTATACTCAGTTGCCGCCTCCCCCGATCGCTGTGGACGCGTAGTAAATCCTTGAACTCTTCCAAAGTCATCATCAAGACAAGCAATGTAGTCCATGCACGTGCTTTTACCTACGGAAACGGGACCAATAAGTGGAGTCATGGATACTTGCCCTAGCTGTTCAGCAATCGAGGAAGCAGGTTGATACGTTGCTTCAGCTTGAGACAACCTATTGAATAGCTCATTCATTAATGAGTTAAGTTTGAGATACAATGTAACAATTTGCAAGCATGAGCAAAATACTCTTAGGCGACGGAGACGTACAGCCAGTTGCGGTCGCTGTAGCGCTCAACGCTTCGGAGCAGGCCGTGGGCAGGCCGGCGCTGGTAGAGGGCATCGCGTACGTCGCGGGACGAGATGTGCGGCGCGTAGCTTTGGAGTACCGTTAGGGCTTTGGGCGGAAGTGCCCAGCTGTTAGCTGTCTTTAGAATGCCGCTTTCGGTGTCGTGGCCGCGCAAGCCAATTACTAGCTCGGAACTGGTTAGTAGTTGGGTGATGTTTGGCCAGGCTGGCATACCTTCTACTACATCGGAGCCAAATAAGAATACAAGTTGCCGGCCTTTAAACTGTTGCTGCAGCT
>JBBPZG010000099.1:0-3924 GCA_038199095.1 Saccharimonadales bacterium (SeqCode) | reverse complement strand
TTGCAGGCATCAAGACAGTAGAAAACTACCGATTCCGGCAGCTCACCATAGGCGATGGCCGAATACCAAACGTTAGTGTCTATTACGATACTTGGCAATGTTTTTTCGCCACCGTTCCCGCTCGCGGCGCTCTGACGTAATTTCTGTTGCCACTTCTTCCTCTGAGCGGTAGCCAACCCCTTTGCCGAGCTCTTTGCCATAGGCCATCAGTTCCTTCCATTCCTTCTCCTCGCGCAAATATTTCAGCGCCGCGTAGCGCAAGAAGCCGCTGCGGCTGCCGAACTGCTCTTTAGCCTCTTTATCTATAAGATCGGCCAATTCCTTCGGGAAAGACACGTTAAAAGTTTTTACTGCCATAATCTAGCTGGTCTCCTATGCCATATTGTATGAAAATTGTATGAAACCGTCAATTATTAATGATACTTAATTTACCAGAATAGCTACAAACCGGACCAATGACCTTTTCCCATTAGCATCATCGATATATTTAGTGATAGTTTAATAACATGAACATACTTGCTATTGCAGATCGCAACCCCCATATCAATATCCCTGAAATAATACAGGCAAGTAACATCGAGCTTGTAATCACGCTGGGCGACCTGACGCGTGAGGATCTCTTGCCGCTCGAGCAGGTAAAGACAATCCCTAAAATCGGTGTCTACGGCAACCATGATAGTGGCACATACATGCCTGAACTTGGTATTTTAGATATGCACCTCAAAACCTGGACTTTTCAAGGATTAACTTTCGGTGGTTTTCAGGGTTGCGTTCGCTACAAAGATAATCCTGACGCTGTTATGTATACACAAGATGAAGCTAAACAAATGTTTGCAGGTTTTCCTACTGTTGAGGTCTTCATGTCACACTGCCCACCGTATGGCATTAATGATGAGCCAGACGAAGTAGCACATCAGGGTTTTAACGCCCTTCGAGAATACCTCGATCAACACCAACCCAAAGTCTGGTTACACGGCCATACTTATCCTACAGAGCAAACATTAGTAACACAGCACGGCTCCACCCGCATCGAGTACGTGTTTGGGCATAAAATACTTACTATCTAGCATCTATAGGTAAACGAGATATATCCATGTCATATTTTTTCATGCCGGACCAAATCTCTTCCCGGAGCGTCGGATCCACTGTATCGGCAAATTTGCCATAGCGACGTCTGACTTCCTGCTCACGCTTATCATACATGGCAAAGTTTTTGTCTCCGACTTCTGAATGCGCAGGTCTAAAATCATCTAGCAAACGCTCTACCTGAAATAACTTAATTAAATACCAAACTTGGTCATAACCTTCTCTTGGATAATTGGTCGCTTCATCCAGTAGTGCTTCAGCACTATCTAGCAAATAAAAACCGCTGCGGAGAGGCTGATTCATATAAGCGTTGCCGGTCAAAATATTGAGTAGCTTTTTCACATATCTTCTTTCTATGTTACTTGCTCGATGTGCCGTTTACCGTGTACGTCGTGCGTTGCTTTATACGAACGGTAATCAGCCTTTTTAGTGCCAAATACCCATTTACCTTCAACTAGATTATATTTGTTTTCGCTTAAATACACTGTTCGCCAGTCTTGAGTCTCGAACACGGCATCAACACTATACGCAATCTTCGTTTTTTCTGTTTCTTCAGATTTCACGGCAGTAAGGGATTGCATGTTCTGTAATTGAGCGACAGCAATATCATGCGTGTTGGTATCCATGGCCTCTGCCTGAATTCCCAACTGCTGTGCTCTATCAAGAGTTATGGGGTAGCTATGCATCGGGAAGGCATCGTTTAACTGGTCAACAATGTGATTAATGCGTCCCTCATCATCCATATGAGTCTTCAAGATATCAGTTGTAGTGAGCTTGGACAAAGATAGTGAGCGCTGAATAGCGCCGAGAGCCACGGGGTGAACATATTCCGAAAGCAGCCCATACGGCGATTCTCGGATACCCCTAACCTTATTTGATGACATTGTACTGTTACATAGTTCGATAAATTTTTGAATTTCCGTAATTTCAATTGATACAGGATAACCGTCCATATCTTTCGGAGCAAGTGGATGTCCAGCAATGCTAGTATCAATTGGCGACAACATCGAGAGTGGTCCCATCAATATCTTATCGCCCCCAAGGGCTAGCATAGTGCAGGCTGAGGATGCCTCAGAGGGGATTACGAAGACTAGTTCATCGCAATATTTACGCAACAAGAATACCAGACGTGATGCAGCAGCAATCGAACCACCAGGACCATTTAACAAAACAGCTATACGTTGTTGGTGGCCTATTGCCGCCACATGTCGAAAGATATAGTTTACATCGAGGGACTCAAGACTAGCGCTAAAGTACAGCACAATGACCTTGGCCTTCAGGTTTTCTTCTAGATTTTCAATATCTTTTTGCGATTGTTCCCAATGTTTGGTGGCCAACTTCTCGGTCTCATCCTTAGACAAATCTGGCTTTTCTAGAATTTTTTTACCTGTATGCTTGTCAGTTTTTTCGGGCTTATTGGTGTTTTCTGCTGTATTGTTCATGTTTATATTGTAGCAAGTGTTTATTGTTTACTGCTAAGCGTAGGGAACTTTTTACTGACTTCCTGTACTAATTTAGCAACTTCATGCCATTTTTTACGTACTTCTTCCTAGCTGCCCGCTGAGTGAGCATCAGGTAATTCTAAAGTACCAAACTCTGCACCAATTTGGTCAAGTAAGTTATCTTTTTCAGCGCTCTTACACTTTGGCCATACGCCTGTAATATGATAGGCCATGCCCTGGCGTTTATCCCAATTTGAGTCAATTAAATTTACTGCGAGTAAGCAAAAATCCACAAACTCACTTGAGGATATTTCATCTTTCTTAAACATGGCTTCTGAATATTCCTCAAACTCTTTTGGTACTAAAAAGTCTTCTTTCATATCAACATCATAGCATGGCCAAATAGGGCATTAGAGCAATTTAAAACCTGTAAACATACAAAAATGGGCAGACAATTATGCGTCTGCCCAGAATTTATTGCCGTAGCCAGTATTACCTGCCTCTGACTGCAAGGTGACCCAGCATTTTAGCTGCGTGTGTAGCTTTTTTTGAGTTACGCTCAAAATCTATCATCGAAGCTTTACGCTGCAACTCTAAGCCACGGGTACTCTCTACACCTATAAATTGTCCAGTACCCTTACCATCTTTCATCTCTTCTGCAGCCTTGGCATAAGGATTGTCAATGCGTTTTTGTAAGGCAGCAGCGGCATCTCCGTCCGGTTTGACAGCATATGCAACCTGCTCAGCCGTTGATTCGTCAAGAAGGTTTGCACCATCGTTCGCTTTAGCTTCTGCAACTTGAGCTTCTGCCTCTGTGACCTGTCGATCATATATGCCATTAATAGTACCCTCGATATTATCTAGCGGCTCGCCACTACGTACAGCGGATGCTGCTGCATCTTTATAAAGATCAGGGTTGCCCATTGGCTCCTCTGGAGCCTGTATTGCTGGAGTTATGGGTGCTTGTTCATTCATTATGATTTCCTTGTTTTAGTTTTTTTATATTTGTTAACACTATCAAGTATACTAGCACAGACTTGATTATTTGTCAATAACTATGCATCAAATTATAGTTGCCGGTTCATAGCTTTGGCTTGTTTCTGCACTAGAAGCAGTTTCTTACCATGCGTTCCTAAATTATAGAATCTTGTAATACAATGGAGAATAAGATAATGAATAAATTATGGCAAGCTAGCGGCAAGGCAAAACTTCATC
Source organism: Saccharimonadales bacterium (SeqCode) (assembly GCA_038199095.1). GTDB lineage: Bacteria > Patescibacteriota > Saccharimonadia > Saccharimonadales > UBA4665 > JBBPZG01. The sequence goes on along the minus strand of JBBPZG010000099.1, from coordinate 181 downwards.
CTTTGGTTGAGGCCTATACAGTCAGCGATGACTATCTCTCTGACCAGCAGTTATTGGGCTATGATATTATAGCCAGCAAGGCTCACGCCCAGATGCTGGAATCAATCGGGGTACTGAATGATAGTGAATTGGCAAAAATAACTGTCACGCTGGATGAGTTACACGCGGCCTGGGAACAGGG
>JBBPZG010000098.1:0-4804 GCA_038199095.1 Saccharimonadales bacterium (SeqCode) | reverse complement strand
TAGATCCTCCATAGCCTATACTAGATATATACATAAGGAGGCCTATGTTTACAGGATTAAAATCAGTTATCTATCCCTCGTCTGATCTCGAGGCAGATAAAAAATTTTGGGAAACTATTACCGGTATCCAGCCGTATTTTGACGAACCGTATTACGTAGGATTTAACGTTAACGGCTGCGAACTGGGGCTCGATCCAAATGCTGAGAAAGAAGGATTGACTTACCCGGTTAGTTACTGGCACGTCGCGGATACCAAAAAAGCGGCCGAGCAGCTCCTGGCAGGCGGTGCGATTACAAATTCAGAAATCAAAGATGTCGGCAGCGGTATGATGATGGGGACTTTCAAAGATCCCAGTGGTAATATCTTCGGAATAATCGACAACCCTAATGCCTAGCAAAATAGTTTCATAATGATAGAAAGACTCCTGAAGAAGTCTTCCGCAAGCTTATACTTGCCTAAATGTCTCAATCTAAAATGTTTTGCAGAACTTGTACGTTAGCTGCCCTGAGTAGTTATGGGTTACTCTGTAGTTCATCCTGTCTAAGTGAGAAATCAGGCTGACAAAAGAAGGCATAAATCATAAGCTTATTTACTGTAATTAAAGGAGGAGTGCTTATGGCAGGCGATATTAAAATACTACGAGAAGTAACTACGGCAGCACAGCCGATTAAGGATAAATTGAGCAGTGGCCAAATGAGCCTTAGCCAGGATGAGATCCGCACTATGACCCGGGCGTTTGATACATGGAAGCAGTATTTGGACTCCGTATAAGATCAACTGCAATCGTTAGACGGCCTCTTGCTAGAAGCAAGGGGCCGTCTTTATTACTGTAACTTGATTATCCCAAGTGGCCGTACTCCAAACTTTTTGATAGAGGAGAAAGCGAACTGCTTCGGGATTCAGAATTTGTTTTACGGTAGCTCAGCCTATGCAGGCTAGGATGATACAACTACACTGATAATACAGGAGGCACTATGCAAAGCAAACTGAATCCTTATCTAGGTTTTAAAAACAATGCTCGTGAGGCAATGGAGTTTTACAAATCCGTATTTGGTGGCAAACTTGATGTGCAAACTTTTAAGGACTTGCACGCCTCTCAGGGTCCGAATGAAGATAACTTAGTCATGCATTCTATGCTGGAAGCTGACAATGGCATTACGTTTATGGCTTCTGATACACCAAGTCGAATGGAGTACAAGCCAGGCACAAACTTTAACATGTCGCTTAGCGGAGATAATGAGTCTGAACTTCGCGGCTACTTCGAGAAGCTGTCTGAGGGCGGGAAGGTAACCATGCCACTGGAAAAGGCTGTGTGGGGCGACACCTTCGGTATGTGCATCGATAAATTTGGCATTAACTGGTTGATCAACATCTCATCTAACGCAAGCTAAGGAGTTACATGAAACTCAAGGGCACATCCGGGTAAGCATGTAAGCATGCCAAAGGTGTCGCCCCAAACTCGCTTGGCTGGCGGCATAGTAACGGTGCCGCCCTCGCTTAGGCCGTTGAAGACACCTGTCAACTGTGCTTCGTCATTTTCAGCTATAGACATAGCGACACTATCGCCGAATGCAACTTCACGACCGGCAACACCATGGCTCAGGCACATTTTTAGATATGTATTCTAGTTTTTGATTTATGCGTATTGCTTTGATAGCACAGAAGCCTACGAGTTACGTTACTTAACTATTTTGTAGCACATTACGTCAAACGAATATCTAATAGCGGTCTTAAACGCGAGTATATTAGACTAGAAAGTTCAAAGTGCAAATATAAGATACTTAAAGTAAAAGTTGCATCTCACTAATAGTAAAGGGGAGAAAAATATGAAATATGACAAACTAGGAACGAAGCTCGGAGCAGTAACCGGCGTATTAGCAATGGCAGTAAGTAGCGGCGGGTTGGCTACGATCGCTTCTGCCCAATCTACATCGGATACACCGCACATGAACCAGGCTAATCAGTTTATGCAGCGCTACCGCGTCAATTTGCGCCCACTGAATAATTCGGGAGTTCACGGCGTAGCGGATGTGATACTTATGGGACGGGAGTTGACGGTTACGGTTCGAGCCAGCGGCATGACGCCAAACCAGATACATGCCCAACATATCCATGGCCAAAATAGTGGCCAGGGCGCGGCCGAGTGTCCAACTGCCACCCAAGACACTAACAAGGATAACTTCATATCGGTATCAGAAGGCGCGCCAACCTATGGCCCCATCAAGCTCAACCTAACAAATCCGCAAACACCATTTGGACCCAACGACACCACCGTCAATGGCGTGAAGCTCTTTACGTCATTCGCCGGCATGCCCGTACCTGAAACCTTCCCGAAGGCTGACGCTAACGGTAATATCCGGTTCACCAACACCTACATGTTCGACACCAACGATGCGGCAGCCAACGCAGCTTTTCAAACCCTCAACCCTTTGACTGACCAGGAAATCGTACTGCATGGCGCCGTAGCACCTAAGGACGTTGAAACAGCCGCAGGTGGCGGATTTACAACTGCTTACGATACGCTCCTGCCCGTAGCTTGTGCCCGTATTAGTGCCATCGGCAACCAACAAGCTGGCGCAGGGGGTCAAGGTAATGACGGATTGGACAGTTCTATAAGCAATACCGGCCCCGGTTCACGTAATACTGTGAATTCCTCCAGCACCACTACAAGTAGCCAAACCAATAACAATGTTCTTAATGCCAGCAATAGCAGCACACAGAACGCTCACAGCGGCAGTGCTAGCAGCAATGACAATACATTTGGCGGCAGTGCCAGTTCAGGCTTAACAATGAATAACTCTAATAGTAATATGAGCGTCGACATACAAAACCATTAAAATAACTAATTTACTAAAATAAGAGGCGGTTTTTACCGCCTCTTATTAAGTAGGCTTACAAAGGTCTCTAGTTGTGTGCTCATAATACCTAATATAAAGCTGGCAGGCTCCAGTAGCCGCGCTTCGCAACTTTTCTTTAAAAATACATTAAGAGTGAATGAGCGGCAACCTACTGGTTATCAAAAGCGGCATTTAACTTATTTGCAAGCGGATAATATTGCTCAATATTATTCTCCTGGCCTAAGTCGTTTAATGAGATGGTAACGAAATCATTAGAAAGTGATAGATTGATTTGCCCGGCATAGCCACTGTCTAAAATTACTGGGGAGATTTCGCTAGAACGTTTAAAGGATTCCTTAAGACTATCTGCTTTAAAGAATTTAAACAGCATTCGATTGCCATTTGACGTATCGTTAATTTTCCATCCATCAGGGACTGCGTTCATAAAGAAATTATAACAAAAAAAGCAATTTGTGGAGTGCTTACGCTTGGCTGAGTATTTGTTACGAGGTCTTGAACTATTTCGTGTTAGCCGCCACCGTTAGGTATATACTGTAATGTATGAATAATACGCCGGTGACAGAGCAAACACGAGATCTCCTCGATGACATCTTTCAAAGATGGAACGCATCTGCGGACATGTCTGTTTGGCTGGACGCTCTTTCGGATAATTCAAAGTGGACAGTCACTGGATCAGCTCAAACAGCAGGTGTCTATACTAGCAAAAAAGACTATGTCGATAACGTGCTTAACAAGCTAAATCAGTGGGTCGTTAAGCCCCCAGTTCCAAACCTTCAAAAATTAGTCGTCGAGAATAACTGGGCAACTGCATGGCTTGCAGCGGATGCAGAAAGCCTCGATGGCAAAAAGTTGACTATAGACTATTGTTGGATAGTGCGAATCGAAAAAAATAAAGTTATCGAAGTCATCGGTTTCTACACCTGAAATAGAAAGTAAGCATGCCGAAAGTGGTTCGAACGTCCCACTTAGTCTCTAAACAACTACAGATACAAAAATATTGGCTGAGCATGTGGGTGTAGAACCTTTGTAAGGAGTAAAATGGGACAAATGAGACACGAAACGCCTTAAAAGGAAATGTCTCATTCTGACCTTGCATCGCTCAGCTACATTATGGCATGCGTATCGCCAAACCGAACAAAACTCGCACGACAAGATTATACCTCGGCCCTTGCCGACCATAAATTAAAAACTTTTAGGTATCTTTGCAGGCGGATTTGCAATAGGCCGGGCTGGTCGTTGCGCCGGATTGAGTCGGAGCAACTGACTCGCCAGATGATTTATTTCCTGGGGTTAAAGCGGTTTCGCTGGTAAAATGGGAGTTACTATGTCAAAAGATTACGAAATTAACGAGGGAGATATAGACAGCGTTATTCGTTTTCTAAAAATTCACAACCCTGAGAATGCCACGCCAGAGAAAGCCATCGCCTTACTCGACATTGACGTAGCTACCCGGCCGAACCAGGTTTAGTTGGTCAAATACCACACCCAGATGCTCCGCCAGCTTGTCGTTACCAAGCAACCGCCGAGTCTTACTGGCGGCAGTATTAGCGTTGTTTAGCACTGAGCGGGCATTACTGCCCGCACTTTGGAATGGGCGCAGCGCAAAGGTCTCAATGCCAAACGCAAGTTGTGGGAGCCACTTGGTGGGAAGGGCTTGTAGCAGTTTGTTTTGAATGAGCGTACGGCAACCCCGTACAATATCTGTTGACGGCATAGTTCTTCCTTGTTTTTGTTAGAGTATTAACAAGGAAAGTATGTCGTCTTTTTTAGTCACAAACAACAGGCCAGACAAAGAATAACCGGCTAGCGCCGGTTATTCGGTTTGAAGTGCACGTGGTTCAGACTATATATACAAATATGCTGTTGTTATGATACCGTATTTATTTAAGATTAGCGCGAAACAAGGAAGGTTGACCCACATGTCACAAAAACTGAACGCCGTGCT
>JBBPZG010000097.1:0-2220 GCA_038199095.1 Saccharimonadales bacterium (SeqCode) | reverse complement strand
TACATCGATAACCTTAGCCAGCAGACCAACATTATGGATAAAAAGTTCTACGTGGTTATCCCATTCTATCCGGTTGTAGATGCCCAAAAGGCGCTAACCCAAAGTAAGAATTTTTTGAGCGGTCTAGGCGGATTGTTTAACAGCAAGGAGCAGCTCGTGACCATCAACGAAATAGATCTGGAAAATGCCAAGACCGAGCTACGCAACCGCGTGCAAGCGGTGCTCTCCGGGTTAATGCAGTCCAGCATCCAGGGCTTGCCGCTCGATACCCAGGAGCTGATTGAGCTATACTACGACACCTATAACCCCGATACCGCTACCCGCCAGCAGCTCAAGAACTTCAACGACCTGACGGCAGATATCATTACTAAGGGACAGGGTATGGCTACGCAGGCCCACCTGCAAAGGGAACTCCAATGATGCTCCGCTCCGCTCCGCATCGTTATCTGTTATCTGTTATCTGTTATCTGTGGGCCATGCGTGCATCTAGTTTTGTGCTAGCCACCGGCTCACAGACAACTGGTCACAGACAACTGGTCACTGTGGCCGGAGAACGCGTCTGATGGCGTTCGGGAAGAAAAAACAGACGCTAGACCCCGTAGCCATCGCCCAGGCGCAACGCGCCCGTGAAGAACAGGAAGTCCAGGCCGCCTTCCAAAAGGGCATTACTGCGCTGCGCGACTTTATCGCCCCCAGCTCGCTGGAATACCAAAAGACAATGTTTCAGATTGGCACGCGCTACGCCCGCACCTACTACGTCTATGGCTATCCGCGGCAAGTTTATACCGGCTGGTTGAGCAGCATGGTCAACCTCGACGAGGTAATTGATCTAAGCATGTACATTTATCCGGTAGAAAGCCAGGTGGTGCTGGAAAATTTGAAGAAAAAGGTGACGCAGCTGGAAGCGGGTATTCAAATTGATAGTGAAAAAGGCCGAGTGCGCGACCCGGGCAAGCAAGCTGCCATACTCGATGCCGAGGAAATGCGTGACAAATTACAAGTTGGTGAGGAGCGTTTTTTCCGTTTCGGGCTATACTTTACCGTCTATGCCAGCAGTACCGAGGAGTTAGAGTTTGTTTGCCATAAAGTCGAGTCAATGCTCGGCCAACAGCTAATTTATAGCAAACCGGCCAGTTCACAGCAGGAGCAGGGTCTAAATAGTACGGTGCCGCAGATGGTCGACCAGCTGCAGATCCGGCGTAACATGAGCACCGGCGCGCTGAGCACCAGCTTTCCGTTCACCAGCGCCGACCTGACGCAGGATAACGGTATCCTGTACGGGATCAATATGCACAATTCCGGGCTGGTTATCTTTGACCGGTTTTCTCTGGAAAACGGCAATTCGGTGGTGTTTGCCAAGTCCGGTGCTGGTAAGAGCTTTACCGTCAAGCTCGAGGCTCTGCGCAGCATGATGTTTGGTACGGAAATCTTTATCGTCGACCCGGAAAACGAGTACCAGCGGATGTGCGAAGCCGTTGGCGGTGCCTACGTGCGCCTGAGTCTTAGCTCGACTACCCGGATTAATCCGTTCGATTTACCGAAGGTGGTTGACGCCGAGGAGGCTGATAATGCCTTACGCAGTAACTTAATCACGTTACACGGCCTGTTACGCCTAATGATGGGCGGCGCCCAGGCCCAGATGCAGAGCGGCAACTCGATAACTATGCCGGCGCTGGCTCCAAGCGAGGAAGCCGACCTGGACGCGGCGCTCATCGAAACTTATGCCAAAGCTGGCATTACGAACGATCCGCTGACCCATACCGGGGTGCCACCGACGATTATGGACCTCTACGACACTCTGCTGCACATGGGCGGTACCGGCCCGCAGCTGGCCCAGCGGCTGCGCAAGTACACCAGCGGTACCTTTGCCGGCATCTTTAGCCAGCAGAGCAATATTGACATCAATAACCCGATGGTCGTCTTTAACATCCGCGACCTAGAAGATGAGTTGCGGCCGGTGGCGATGTATATCGTGCTAAATTATATTTGGAATAAGACCAAAGCTGACCAGCGGCGGCGCATCCTGATAGTCGACGAGGCCTGGCAACTTATGAAATACGAGGACTCGGCCAATTTCTTGTTCTCTTTGGCCAAGCGCGCCCGTAAGTATAATCTGGGCATCACCACGATCACCCAAGACGTCGAAGACTTTATGGGTTCACGGATGGGCCGGGCGATTGTGGCCAACGCCTCGATGCAGTTTTTGCTCAAACAGTCGCC
>JBBPZG010000096.1:0-8947 GCA_038199095.1 Saccharimonadales bacterium (SeqCode) | reverse complement strand
GCTACCCACTCTCATATTGCTTATTACTCACGCGGCTTAGCCATAGCCTGTTTTTTAATCAGTTTTCCTTTGATGCGGCACTAAGGCATCCCGTAGAACGGGATTATTAATTGACTAGGTCCCGGCTTTCGCCGGGATGACAGAGCGGGAGTTTAAGCGGAGAATTTTACGAGTACTTGGTAAAAGTTTAAACCTTCGACGATAAGTGGACCGGAAGGCACCCAGCCCTCATCCATTTTGGATTTTACATTGTCTGACAGCTCGTGGTCAGTGCGTGCGTTCACAATTATATAGTCAGTCACTTTGTTCAACATAGAAGCCTCCTCATTTACAATTCGATTGTAGCAGTTTTATGCTTACGTCAGCTACTCTGAATCCATTACCTATGCTCCTCCCCGCTACAACCCAAGCTGGCGGCACCAGCCAGCAGTTTTACTCGTCACCATACCTACAGGTATGCCTCCTCCCAAGAACTACTGTCTGGCACTCACCAGCTTGGCTTTCGCTACTAGAAGGAGATAGGCACTGGGTTCTTTGTATAAGTTACGGCGCGCAGTACAATTACACTGATAAGGAGGTCGCGCATGGCAACGCTTAAGAGTAATCCGACAATCAGCGACTACCAGCTGCTCGTACGCGACTTGGTGATAGAGCGCGGCTTTGATACCGAAACAGTACCCGAAGTCTTTACGCTGTTAGTTGAAGAAGTCGGTGAGCTAGCCAAAGCAATCCGTAAATCCAATGGCCAGAAAATTGGCGCTCATTCCGTCCAGCGTGAAGTCGCCGAAGAAGCAGCCGACGTTTACTGGTTACTCATTGATCTATGTAACCGCTTAGATGTTGATTTGGAACAGGCGTTCCGGGACAAAGAAGCAATGAACCAGGGGCGGAAGTGGCAATAGCGAAAGTGAATAAGAGTCTACTACTAGTTGTAGATGTGCAGCAGGGCTTTATGAGTAAAGCTACAAGGCCGGTCGTGCCAAAAATCAACCAGCTTATTGCCAAGTGGGAAAAGCAAGCCTGGCCAGTCGTGTGTAGCCGCTTTATTAACCTGCCGGGCAGCAACTGGGAACGCCTACTCGACTGGCATAAATTGCAGAAGGAACCGGAGACACTCCTGGCTGAAGACTTAGAAGTTAATACGCCTTTTATCTTTCAAAAAAGCACTTACTCGGCTTGGAGTAGCGAAGTTATTGCTGTCTGTGCGGAGAATAATGTGAGGGACGTCATAACCGCAGGGGTGGATACTAATGAGTGCGTATTTGCTACCGCCTGCGCAGTCTTTGACGCTGGCTATACACCTGTGGTTGTAATGGACTGCTGTGCCAGCATGGGAGGAGAAAAGTCCCACAATATGGCGCTCACGCTTCTTGAAACCATTATTGGAAAACAACAACTAATTACCAGCCGGGAGGTGCTATGAAAGATTGCCCGTTTTGTAATCCCCATGAGCGGATATTAAAAGAGAATGCCCATGCCCAAGTCATCCTGAGCAATCCGCGAAAAGTACCGGGCCATTTCCTGGTGGCGCCCAAACGCCATATAGAAAAGCCGTGGGAGCTGAAAGCCGACGAGCTGCAAGACATCTTTGAACTAATATATTCCATAGAACAAAAAATTATTGGCAAACTCGGTGACGGCTGTGACATCCGCCAAAATTATCGGCCCTTCGTGCCGCAGAGCCAGCTAAAAGTCGACCACATACATTTCCACGTTATTCCACGCTCACTCGAAGATTACATTTACTCAGTGAGCGAGAAGTACGAAACACAGCTTTTTGCCGACCTGGATGATACTGAGCGTGATGCGGTCAGCAAATTATTAGATGATTAACTGACTAGCAATTTTGAGACTACTTACAACCTAGGTGCTTGTGGAATCCCCGAGTACTTCCAACATGTTTTTGGCTGTTTTTAGCCGGCGGGTAACGGTGTTCTCGACTCGTGCTAACAGATGCCTTTGGCTGATTATTCTTTGGGCGGCAGCTTTTACGAAGGCTGCTTCATTGCCTTCATAAAAATGGAAGTCTGGACGGGCTACCAAGCCGGTTTCGATTGCCATGGCGGGAACGAGTGCTGGTTGTGGAACTAAACGAGGCTCGGGGTAAGTTTCGCGTATAAAGCGCTCTTCAAAGCCATCCGGTGCGGGCTGCAGGAGATCCTTTGAAAAGTCAGCATCATTTAGCGCCAATTGGACAATTCTACATTCTGGCACGGTAGTAAGGATGCCGGCCTCACCTGGCCTAGGCGATGGTCTCATGGCCGCAACAGTAACACTTACGAACATTTTTGTCTATTAACAGATATACTTAGAACCCATTGCAAAACTCCCTTCTACTGCAAACCATACTGCCGGCACGCTTTGCTAGTTTTGTTCGTCAACATATCTATGGATATGCTTCCTCGCAAGAACTAACAAACCGTACTCAGCAGTATGATTTTCGTATACGAAGGGAGTTTTGCAATGGGTTCACAGTTTCATTTATCCCTGTAAAGCGCTACACTATACCCCTATGGGAAATTACTACATAACGTCGTCAATACCGTATGTGAATGGTGAACCGCATCTGGGCCACGCCATGGAGTTTGTGATGACTGACGTGCTGGCGCGACGGGCTAGGCAGCGCAGTGAGACGGTTATCTTCAGCACCGGCACTGACGAGCACGGCGGCAAAATCGCCGAAAAAGCTGCTGAGCTGAAGCTAGAGCCCAAGGAGTTAGCCGATCAGATGAGCCAGCGCTTTATAGAACTGGCCGGGAACCTCAATATCAGCAACGACCGTTTTATCCGTACCACCGATCCCGGTCACGAACAGCGGGCTAAACTCATCTGGAAAGCACTCCACAAAGATATTTATAAGGCCAAATACACCGGTTGGTACTGTACTGGCGATGAAGAGTTCTTTACCGAAAGCCAGGTGAAGGCAAATGATGGCATTTGTCCAGACCACAATCGGCCGTATGAAAAAATTGAGGAAGACAATCACTTCTTTAAACTGAGTAAATACACCGAACAGATCCGTAAAGCTATCGAAGCTAATGAACTACAGATTGTGCCGGAAACGCGCCGTAATGAGATATTGAGCCTACTCAAAAGCGGCCTGGATGATATCAGTATCAGCCGTCCTAAAGATAAGATTAACTGGGGTATCGATGTGCCGGGCGATACTAAACAGGTTATGTATGTTTGGTTTGAGGCGCTGATGAACTACATCACGGTACTTGGCTATCCGGAACATGAGGACTTCAAACAGTTCTGGCCCGCTAATGTGCAGGTAATCGGCAAAGGCATTCTACGCTTTCATGCTGCCATCTGGCCCGGCATATTACTGGCGTTAGGCTTGCCGCTGCCTAAGCAGCTGTATGTTCATGGATATGTCACAGTTGGCAACAAAAAGATGAGTAAGAGCCTAGGTAACTCCGTTTCGCCTGACGAAGTGATCGCTAAATATGGAGCCGACGCATTCCGCTACTACTTTTTGAGGCATATTCCAAGCTACAACGACGGTGACTTCACCTGGGAGACCTTTGACGCGGCCTACAATAATGAACTGGCTAATGAGCTAGGTAACGCCGTGCAGCGTACTGCCGCTATGGTCCAGAAGTATCAGAAGGGCATCATTGGTGAAATTCCGGCCGCCCAGCACGATCTAGCCCAGTATGAGGCAGCCTTGGAGGCCTGCCGGTTCGATAAGGCGCTCGATGAAGTCTGGGAACAGGTTCGCGGACTCAACCAGTACATCGACGAAGAAAAACCCTGGCAGATTGCTAAAGAAGACGATAAGGAACACCTGCGCGAAGTGCTGGCTTACCAGGCCGGTTCCTTGCTAGGGATTGCCACCTTACTAGAACCTTTTCTACCTGAAACCGCCGACAAAATTAAGGCTGTATTCAGTGAAGGTATCATCCGTCCTATCGAAGGTACCTTATTCCCTAAGCAGGAAACAGCAGATACAACTAATAACGAGTAAGCAATAGCCAAAACAGAATCACGAAACTCCACCACTGTCATTCTGAGCACTCCAGTTAAGCTGGAGTATAGACTCCGCATAAGAATCTAGTAGTATATCATCAGAGGTAAGGAGACCCCTCGGCTTCGCTGGTGATGACGGGTTTATAGGGATCTGGCTCCGTGGTTCGAATAGTCAAAAATTGACTAATAGTGTAGAATAAGGCACAATATTGTTAATTGTTAGAGGTATTCATGACACCCGACCGATCCAACTTTATAGATGCACCACGGCGTCACCCAGAAAGTTTTAACCCTTCACGAACCGACGGTGAGCTAGATAGTGGTGGCCTGAGAACTGCTGAAGCGGCATATCCTAGCCGTGAAGACTATGATTTAGCCTTGCATGTCCTCGGCCGCTTAGGCATGACGGATGCGGAGCTAGAGCTACTGCCAGATCGGTCGACACTAGTGCAGAGCCTCAGCCCAGTTGCTTATAGCCGTCTCATCGGGCCACAGGGAGAAAACCAACCACCCGAACTGACAATGGGTATTACTTTGTCCGATAATTTTTCTCTGTACGACTTACTCGCGCGCTACGACGAGCATTATAATACGGACACCGACCACCGTTTCAGAGGAAGCTTTATACATAAAAAGTTGTGGGACCACTATGGCCCTGAGGATCACAACCAAGCTTCGCATCCCGGACACTTCGCACTGCTGCTTAATGATTTCCCCGAAGTAAAAGAGCGCAAAAACGCTGAAAGTCCAGGGACTACTAAAGTTGATCCGGCAGCAAAAGTAGGGCTAAGCGGCTTATATATGAACCCTACGCAGCAAAGGGACGCCGTGCGCGAGGAAGCGGTATTGGACAGCATTGACGGAGTGAGTCTGCGCCCACTCAGCGTTACCCAGTACATTGTGCTACAGGCCAAACGGCGTGAAGCCGGGCAGCCACCATTAGATCATGCCGCCGCCCAAACTGTTTTCTCGCAGTACCGTGCCATTACCGTGGGTACTAAACAGCCCTGGCTAAAGTTTTTACAGGTACATAAGATACCGGTTGTTCATTCCTCGGGAGATAAGTTGTGGTTTACGGAAACTAGTGAGCACTACCAATCAGAGCTCCAGGGCAGCCGCCGGATTGTAGAATTATAGAAGTTTCGAACCCATCGATCTCTAGAGCCGTATCGAATTAATGGTGTGCCAGCAAAGATAGTACTTTTGCCTGACGTATGGCAAGCGTAGCTGATACGATAGAGGGATGAACGAGGTACCTACAAGCATTCACCTCTACGTAGTCCAATCTGATGAACTACTAGGTGATAGCTATCCTGCTATTAGTGGTGACGCTAGCAATAAAGCCGGTTTGACAGCAGTGGGCATTCAGCAAGCTAAAGCACTGGGCGGGGACCTGAAAGAGGCACAGTTCGAACCCGATGTAGTTTATACTTCGCGGGATGAACGAGCCCGTCAAATGGGCTTTTATACCCTCAGAGCTGTAAAATGTGATTCGCAACCCATACTTGATAACGATCTCCAAGAAGATATGCCATCATTTTTGAGTACCCTGGTGAGTAAGGCTCCTATACGTCGACGACCGGAGGTGGTCCTAGGTTTCGGTCATGGCTTAGCGACGCGCGCTTTAGCAAGTCATCTCCTGCGAAGGGGTGCCGAAAAACTACCTGAAGATACCACTTCCCCTGCTTCGCTAAGTTTGTTTACTTATCAAGGTGGCGAATGGCGCTGCGAATATGTTGGCCAGCGGGCAGCCGCATTTAACAGGTTTTCAATTGAATAGCCGGGAGCTTATTGATACGCATTGCCATATCCAGTCGGCCGGGCTCAGCGAAGGTGAGCGAGCGACGCGGGAACTGTGGGCTAAGGCGCCTGAGCTATCAGGTGACCAACTAGTTGCACGGGCAGCCAAAGCTGGGGTCACGCGGTTAGTTTGTGTGGGGTGTGATCTGGAAGATAGCCGGTTAGCGGCCAGCTTTGTTGAGCAAAGGGATAACTGTTGGGCAAGTATTGGCTTGCACCCCCATGAAGCCCAGCATTATGCCGGCAACCAGGCTAAACTGGATGAACTTGCAAGGCTAGCCGCATTGCCCAAAGTTGTCGCTATTGGTGAATGCGGGTTTGATTTTTACTATAATCACTCGCCAAAGGGAGACCAGATAGCGGTGTTGCAATTCCAAATTGAGTTGGCGCTAGTGCGTAATTTGCCTATTATTTTCCATGTGCGGCAAGCATTTGAGGATTTTTGGCCTATCTTTGACAGTTACAGCGGCATCCGTGGTGTCATCCATAGCTTCACTGATTCTGTGGATAATTTAGAAAAAGCGCTCGAAAGAGGACTGTTCATAGGTGTTAACGGTATCGCTACCTTCTTAAAAGACCCGCAACAGCTCAAAGTCTACCGCAAAATTCCGCTCGAAAAGCTAGTGCTCGAAACAGATGCGCCCTTCTTGACTCCTACCCCATATCGTGGTAAGATAAATGAGCCTAAGCATATCGGGACGATCGCGGAGTTTATGGCAGGCCTACACGGTATAGACCGTGAGACATTAGCAACGGCTACAACTCATAACGCCCGTACACTGTTCGGCATCTAGTAACAAGCAATTTTATGACAAATTCTAATCCCTCACATAACGTATCACGAGAACAGCCCCTGCCACTTGAACTGGCTCCGGCTGTGGCTAAACGGAAGTTTGGCATAGAAACAGGCGCTTATAACCTCATGGTAGCTCTATTGGCGGCTATGCCCGACTTGTTTGTCTATGAGGAACAAGCGCCAGCTGAGGGTACCGTTACCAGTATGGCTGCCCACCGCCCACAAGAAGCTAGCGAATTGATTGTAGAATCTTCTGAGGTTTCAGGTACACCGCCATATAGGGATGATGTAAATGTTGTGGACCTAGATGGCTATCGTACGCAACATCCTGATCTACAATCCGAGTACACTGCGACGCCCAAAGCAGTACCACCTACCGTAATAGATGGTACAGTTGTGGATCTAGATGCATACCGTGATGAGCAGGCCGTTATAAGCGATCAAAAAAAGCTTGAAACTGAAGCCCTCAATATAATTGCCCAGTTGCACAACGAGGAAGGGACTAACCATGCGTCTGTTGCCTAAGCTACCGAAGCTCGTGCCACAGAATGACGAGCAGCAAGAGGCGGAGTTTGTTAAAGGACTTATGAGGCAAGAGGCCAAAATTGGTGCCCAGCTGTTTGGACCGCTGCCCGCTGGCCACCACCGTGACTTTTTCTGCTTGGATGAACATACCTGGATCTGGTATGAAGAATGGACTACAGCTGAGGGCAAGCGACAAATGGTCACGACTAGGTATGATGTCCGGCCAAATGGCGTACTCAAGTCGCACAATGGCCAGCTCTACCAACAGCTGAGTCGTGATGAAGCCCGTAACCTTTACCGGGCGGCCGAGCTGTATTCTCAGCGCGTTGGCGCTATGTACCAGCGCATGCTGCCTGCCTAGGGCTTTCATAATTGTCGATTAGCCATGTACCATTCGCCATACATTCCCGGTTAGCAATTAACCAAGGACTGCAGCTTCGCGGCTAATGGATAGTCGGCAATGTATGGCGAATGGCAAATCGATAACCGCCAATTACTTATTTTCCACGCACGCGCCTTACCGCACGCTATACTTAAGGCAGATGCCTCAACAGCAACCAATTTATCTTGATCATGCCGCTGCTACTCCTTTGGATGGGCAGGTACTGCTGGCTATGCAGCCTTACCTAGGGGCTGATTTTTATAATCCGTCCGCTCTGTACGCCGCGGCTGGCAAAACCCGCAAAGCGTTAGAGACAGCCCGGAGCCAGGTGGCCCACTGGTTAGGGGCCCGCCCGGCCGAAGTCGTCTTTACGGCTGGTGGCACCGAAGCTAATAATTTAGCTATACACGGTATTATGCGGCGTTTTCCAAAAGGCAATATCGTGGTAAGTGCCATTGAACACGAATCAGTACTAACGCCAGCCGGACGTTATGACCGGCGGATTGTGGCGGTGAAGAGTGATGGCCGGATCGATCTGGATGATTTACGCCACAAAATTGATGGGCAGACTGTGCTAGTTAGCATTATGTATGCCAACAACGAGATAGGAGCTATCCAGCCAATCCGCGAAGCCGACAGAATTATCAGTGAACTCCGGTCGGAGCGTACCCAATCGCTCACCACCAACCACCACCCACTTTACTTCCACACGGATGCCTGCCAGGCCGCTAACTACCTGGATCTACACGCTGCCCGTCTAGGTGTAGACCTGATGACACTGAACGGGGGTAAAATCTACGGTCCCAAGCAGAGTGGGGCGCTCTATATAAAGGCTGGTACCGAGCTCATACCCTTAGTTGATGGTGGCGGCCAAGAACGCGGTCTGCGCAGCGGTACGGAAAATGTCGCCGGAGCAATTGGACTTGCAGCAGCACTCGGTTTGGCACAGGGCATGCGCCACGATGAGTCCAACCGCTTGCAAGCTCTGCAGCAGCTATTTCTTGGCCTACTAACAGATCGAATACCCAGTGTAGTTATCAATGGGCCGCTTAAATCACGCCTGCCGAATAATATACATGCCACTTTCCCAGGCCGGGATAATGAACGCCTCCTGTTTGAGTTGGATGAAGGCGGTATTATGGCGGCTGCGGGTTCGGCCTGTAGCGCTAGCAATGAAACGCCTTCGCATGTGCTGCGGGCAATGGGTTTATCTGATGACGCAGCCCTGGCATCACTACGCATAACCATGGGCCGGAATACTACCGAAGCTATGGTTAGGCGTATGGTACAAAGCCTGGCTGAACTGACTAGCAAACCCAGCAGTTCTTAAGAGCTAATCCACATCTATCTGTTGAAGCGAAACTTTAGCAGCTGCCTTGATTTCTCATCTGTTTTATCGGCTTTCAGTCGTAGCTGTAGCTACGAACTGAAAACGAAAAACAGATGAGAAGTGGCAGACCTGAAGTTTTTAG
>JBBPZG010000095.1:0-8364 GCA_038199095.1 Saccharimonadales bacterium (SeqCode) | reverse complement strand
TAACGCGGGAGGCAATGGGGATGTGCGGTTGCTGGGCGATTTTTGTTAGAGCGACGGTTTGACTATGGTTGAATAAGCTCAGGGGTTGTGAAACGTACCAGGCAAATCCAATGGTAAGTAGGTATACCGCGCTGACCCGGGCGTAAAAACGAACGTTCTGAAGCCAGGAGTGCTCGTTTCGCATAGAGGAACCTTTGCTTAGAAGCCTGATTACTTCAGGGCTAAGCGGCGATAGGTCTGGACACCAAGCTGAGAAACAGCTAAGGCACCACCTACGACAGCTACGCCGGTAACAGCAGCATCAAGAACAGTATTGCTGCCTGTGTCAGGCAAAACAGCTACATTGGCTGCACCATGGCCGCCAGCGGATGAAGCTGGATTAGCTGCACTAGCACCTTTTCCACCTGCAGGAGTAGAACCATTTGAACCATTACTACTGCCGTTAGTAGAACTGCCATTAGCGCCACAGCCGACATTGGTGTGTACGTTGGTGCTGTTGCTGTTGCTAGCACTACCTGACGAAGCACCGCCAGCTGTGGTGTTGCCACTACTGCTGGAATTGCCCGAACTAGCACCTTGTGAGTTGTTATTGTTGACCCTCACATTGTTATTACAGCTCGTACTAGAATTAGTATTTGTCGTGCTGTTTACGTTGTTGTTTGAGCCTGGGCCAGTATTGTTAATGTCAGCCGCAGCAACTCCAGCCATCATGCTAACACCTACTACTGATGCCGATAAAACTTGTAATACTCTTTTCACCGTAAAACCCCTTATATTACTTACTATGCTACCTTTATATACCATTTACATAAATATGACAATAGGTAAATAATATTATATGCATAAGCACTTTGGCTTTGCCTCAGAAGATGATTCGCCGATTGTTTCGCAGACTAATTACTGCTACTGTTTAATTAATTGCCCCTCTAACAGCGTCAGAGCTGTCCGCAGGGTCAAATATTTCATTAATATTTAATATGAAGGGCGTAGCATAAAAGCTTATAAACCTTATTGCTGGTCTGGGCTGGCATTGCAAAGTTTTACACCAAACACTCATGAATGCCATAGCATATAAAGGGGCAGTCGAAACAGCTATAGCTACCGTGCTTGAGGACGAGGTCGCCGCTGCACCTAGCAACGAGGTCTGCTTATTACTGGACCGGATTAAGCTGGTAATCCTGCGTAACGGTAAGCGGTCACGCCCGGAACTGCTGCGCTTGGCCTACGAAGCTTATGGGGGTAAACAACCCCGAAAACTTGTAGGGTTAGGCGCCGCTTTAGAGCTACATCATCAGTTTTTACTGGTTCATGATGACATTATCGACAAAGACTTCACCCGCTACGACCAGCCAAACATTCTTGGTTATTATCGGAAGGATGCTGCAAAGTCGCCGCACGATATACCGATAGCAATGGCGTTACTGGCTGGAAATTTACTTTTTACACAGGCTTGCCAGCTCATCAAGACGGATAACTGGCTGGGGGATAAACAAAAACTAGCCCTGCTCGGCCAGCTCCTGGATGCCAATGTTGGTGTCCACTACGGCCAGCAACTAGATATACACAATGTAATGCCTGGCCTAAGCGAGATATCTGAAGAGCGGCTGGCTCTGACTGCTTCACTCAAGACTGCTTTGTATAGCGTGCAGCTACCGCTAAAGTGGGCTGCGGAATTACTGGATTTAAAGCTTGCGGAACGGCGTAAACTGGACAACTTTGGCCAGCATTTTGGGATACTCTATCAAATGCTGGACGACTACGCTGACTACTTTCCTAACAAAACAGCTTTTGCCAACCGGCCGAAGTACCGCGATTTCCGCTTAGGCAAAATTACCTACCCGCTCTATTGCGCGCTAGCCCACGCTAGTCCTACCCAGTTAGCTTTTTTGAATAAGCATTTTGGCCAAGCGGTAGCCTCCGACGCTACTTTAGAAAAAGTCGTGGGCATTCTAGAAGCCTGCGGGGCCCGCGAAGCCAGTGAAAAACAGCTGGAGGGCTACCACGTCTGGGTCCAGCTAGCACTCCAGCGTTTATCTATGCCCGAGAAAGCCAAGCACGAATTCGCAGCTATGCTGGACAAGCATCGCCTTTAGCTGTCATGTTTTGTTAAAGGTACTCATGAACTCTAGGCTAGCTAAACGTTCCTGCCGCGCCTTATTAACTGCCTCTTCAAGCGGTACCAATAAATTGCTGAGGACAGCCACAGTAAAGCCTGCCTCCGGCCGCTCTAAGGCCTGTCTAGCGCGGGTGGTGTGTACTAAAACAAGCTCACAGACTTTCAAAATAACGTCTTCCCACATAATCTTACGCAATGCCTCGAGCTCCTGATCCGTTTCAATTCCTTGCTGTAAGTTTTTACCGGTTAATTTAGCCCACAATTGCAGTATCAAAACCCCAACGGCATTGATATGGCCCCTCTGTAAATCTTCTTCCCAGTCATGGGCATCATCATTGAGCTGTCGCGCTATCAGATAGTGGTTGAAGAAATCGCGCAGGGCCTGCATCTGGGGTGCCTGGTGGGCAAAACCGGCCGCATATAATGCCCCTAAGCCAGCAATGCTGTGGCCCAGCGAGCGATCGGCCAGCTGCCAGTAGTCACCATAATCAGGCAGACTAGCTATTTGTAGATGGTGCTTCTGAAAGCTGCCCCGGCAGTGGCTCGTTTCCCAGGCGTTAGCCGCATCGATCCTAGTAAGTATGGCGCCGGTTTCTGCCTGGAAGGCCGTATTGTCATTGAGCGTATGCCGAAGGGTAGCTGTTAGCTGGCGCAGGGCAAAGTTGGCGCTGGGGAGCAGGCGCGGGTCGGCCGGCCCATCCAGAAAATCGTCATAGATAGTGTAAGCCATCCAGCCCCATAGGCTAGCGGCCCCTAAATTCACAGCTGTGGGGGTATCGATAGATACACCGGCCATCTCTGCTACCAGCCAGGGCAGCAGCAAGATTTGCTTGTCCTTATCCTGTTTAATTAATCTCTTAAAAACTGTTTGCGTGTGCTTGCGAAAGTCGGGCTGCTCCAGGTTAACAATGACGCGCTGCACTGCTTGTTTCACCGCTGGATAAGTACTACTTTTTGATTGCTTATGGTGTCTTATGGGAGACAGATCAGGCGTATACAAACTGAGGGCTTCAATACAAAAAGCTGTGGTGAGGGCTGCTGCTCCGGCATATTGCCGCCGGCCAGCTTGCCATGAGTCAATCAAGAAAGCCGCAGCCGGCCAGCTGCCGTCATCACGCTGGCAATGGGCTAGGTAAGCTAGCGCAGGCTTAAGCTTAGCCCTGGGATATGCAAGTCTGAGTAGTGAGCTCACCGCCAGTGCGGTTTCTAAAGGATTATCCCAGTGTCCAGCTTCGGCTTGCCTCTCTAAGATATAGCTGCGTAAGCTGCTTTGTGCAGCCGGCGCTAACTTGTTCCTAGCAATAAAGTAAGCAATCGCCGCTGAGCCTATGTAATATGGAGAGCTAAGTTGATGCTTAGTTATCGAGCGGCGCAAAAAGGCAGTCAGCTTAGGCAACGTAACGTTTTGCAGCCTTAAAAAGTAGCCGATATTAGCATTGACGGCCAGGTCAACATCGCGCCATGCCCCAGCTGCACCGTCGCGGGTCAGCCAGGTACGATAGGGGCCACCGGCTTGCTCTTCGCAGGCTATGAGGAGCTGGGCAAGCTGGGCTAAAACCTCCCCGCCTATGAGTGTTTGATCATACACCCCTAGAGCAGCCCACGCGCAAAACGTATCATCTAAATCATTAGGATATGGCGTCTTTTTATAGTCGGCAGATTGTCTGTCCCAATAGTTAAGTGATGCGTCAGGACTCTTCTGAGCGAGTAAAAACTGGACTAAACCCGCCTTTATTGGCACCGCAACTGGTCGCTGACATTCGTTTAGAGCTGCTAACACCAAGGCCGGCGCAAAACTGGTTCTTTGTGGCTTATCAGTTGTAAACTGCTGCAAATCGAAACTAGTGTAAGAAGTAAACCCACCGCCTTCTAGTTGCTGAGTGGTAAGGTAGTTTAAAGCGTGAGCAATGCAGGCTTCACTTTTCATAGAGCGGCATAACCACTTTAAAGCTGGTACCCGTCCGCCGTCCGCTGCTCACGTTAATCGTGCCGTGGAAGTCTTCCCTCACCATCCGTCGGGTAATAGTCAACCCAATACCGGTGCCGCGCGGGCTAGTTTTTGTAGTGTAAAACGGTTCAAATATTTTGCTGCGCTCGGCGGCTGGAATACCTACACCCCGGTCATGCACTATAATTTCTAGTTTGTGCTGCCGGCGCTGGGAGGAGACCCTAACTTTACTGCGTTCTAGCAGCGGGTCATTATAGTAGGCGTCTATTGCATTGGCTACCAGGTTAGCCATAATCTGGTTAAACTTAATACTGTCCCCGTATAATGTCAGCCCACGCTGTAGTTCCGTTTCGATTATGACACCCTGCTTTTTCGCAACTGGCTCTAAAAATCCCACCACCCGCTTGACCTCGGCACAGCTGTCAAAGGCTTTAACCTCGCTCTCGTTCCGTAACTGGCGGCGAGCAGCATCAATGTACTGTTCTATATGGGCAATGCCTTTGCGGGCTAGGCCAATATTACCCGCATGTCCACTGCTTTCGAGTTGCTCAAGCTCAATTGATACGGAAGTTACCGGGTTAGCCAGCTCATGCAACAGCGTAGAGCTAAGCCGGCCAAACTCTGCAAACCGGTGCAGCTCGAGCATCTTCTCCACCTGGGCCCGTTCCAGCTCCCGAGTCCGCTCACGGACCTTTACTTCCAGCGTATTACGTTCACGGCGTAGCTCAGCTTCTGATTGACGGACTCTAAGCAGCGAGCTCTCAATATCACGATTCGATAACCAAGTCACCGAAATAATGACTATAAACATACAAGCGTAAAGTGCTACATGTGACGGAGCTAGAGGGTCATAAAACTGCTTTAAGTTGGGATGCACTATGCCATGCGTTTGTAGGTAAGAAATTACGCCCAGACAAAGTAATATAATGATGCCTATTTTGATTGCAGCCCGAGAGGAAATCAAGATACCCGCCATAATGATTACTAACACATAAGTCAGCAAACTCTGGGCTATTTCAAATCCATAAATATAAAGCCCGTAGGTTGCAAACGAAACAAATAATAGCAGAAAAGTGTAAGCTATAGCGTTAGTAAAATGATAGCGACTGGCGCTGTAGAGTATAGATAAAAATAACACTGCGAGTAACATAACCATCGGCGATAAGCCGTTATATTTCGTATCTTCTGTCAGAGCGCTAAAAACTGTTAAGAGGTAGGCCGTCATGGTTAAGACTAAAGAGCCTGATACTAATATGTTAAAGATATATTCTCGGCGCTTAGTATCTTCGTCTGTCGCTCTTGGCTTGAGAAAATGTCTGTACCACGCCACGCCTGCCGTGCCAGCTATACGCCTACTGCGCCTAATAAAAGAATTCATGATGATGGACATTATTTAAGTTTATTACTGTTAATACTGGGGCTGAAACGTCGAGATCCAGCCCCAGCTTAACTTAGGCTAATTCCACTGTAGCATCTCTGCAGGCACATTAACGGCCTGGTTATGCAAAGCTGCCTGGTTTCTAGCAGTTTTGTCAGTCAAAACTTTTTGTAAAAGTTCGTTCATATTTTTACTCTCCTTTCTTTGGAACCCATTCCATGTATTTGCTACTTACTTTCCGTTGCTTCTAGCTTGTAGCCCACACCATGGACCGTTTTGATCAAGTGGCTGTGAAAAGGACGGTCAACCTTATCTCTCAAGTTCTTAATATGTACATCTACAACATTGGCCCAAAGGTTTTCATTCATATCCCAGATATGCTCAACAATCATGGAACGCGTAACGGTTTTGCCGCGGCTACGCATAAGGTACTCCAATATATCAAACTCTTTCCGGCGAAGGTTAAGCGTCTGGTCCTGGCGCCTGACAGTTCTGGCCGCAGGGTTAAGCTCAAGGTCGCCTGCTACGAGCAAAGCCGAAACCGCTTGGGAGGCTGGCCGGCGCAGAGCAGCCCTGATACGGGCATTAACTTCTTCCAAGCTAAAAGGCTTAGTGATATAATCATCCGCCCCGCTATCGAGGAGTTTGATTTTGTCCTCGAACACAGCCGAACCAGTCACAATTAGTATTGGAGCAGTCACGCCTTTATCGCGCAAGCGGCGGCAGACCTCTTGGCCGTTCATATCGGGCAGGTCTAGATCTAGTAGCATGAGGTCATAATCAGTCGAGCCTGCCTGAAGGATTCCATCTTGGCCAGTCTGCACTACATCCACAGCATACGACTGTTTCAAGCCGCGGCGCAGTGCCTGGCCGATCAACTGATTATCTTCGATGATTAAGAGTCGCATACTATGCTTAACTATGACAGGCAATTATTAAAAATTCATTAAATCTGCAGAAGTACCTCTTATCCTTAACACCTCTATCCTATAAGAATAGCTGTAATGCTTAACCACTATAATAGTTGATGAATTATTATAAGCCTATAAAACGCTTAAGCTTTGGGAATGACATAAAGTCCTGTTTACTGGTAGTGTGAGCGAGGTTACCTACATACCACCCCTGGCCCAAAAGAAACGGATCGTGAAAGCCAGCTACCGTTTGCAGTGGCAACGCCGGGATGACCCCTTTTGGCTGCCAGCGCTTTTATACGTATATTTAGCGGCCGCTCTAATTTACTTATTGGTTCGCACCAGCCTTGTTAACTGGCATATTTGGTATGGGCCTTTGCTATACGCAGCGGAAGTATATGGTCTCTTTACTACCGTCCTTTTTTTAATCGTGGCCCAGAAGATATATCTGCCTATTCACCGGCCAAGCCAGTCACGCCAGCCTGTCGATATCCTTATCCCGACGTATTCAGAGCCCTTATCTGTTCTAGAGCCAGTAGTTATCGGGGCTCTCAAGATCCGTGGCGTACGTTCTGTCTTGGTGCTTGATGACGGCAACCGGGCAGCGGTCAAAGCCATGGCCCGGCGCCTAAAGGTGCAATATCACCCCCGCACTACCAATAAGCATGCCAAGGCCGGTAATCTCAATAACGGTTTACAGTATACAGACGCCGAGTTTGTAGTACTCCTTGATGCCGATCATATTCCATTGCCAAACTTTATTGAGCGGACGCTTGGCTATTTTGACGACCCAACGGTAGCGGTTGTTCAGTCGCCGCAAACTTTTTATAACACCTCGTCATTTTTATTCCGCTCACGGCACGGTCAGCGGGCTGGTTGGAGCGAGCAGATGATGTTCTACGATTGCATCCAGCCGGCCAAAAACCGCTGGAACGCCGCCTTTTTCGTAGGCACAAGTGCCATGTTGCGGCGCACGGCTTTAAACAGCGTTAATGGCTTTGCAACTGGTACCGCTACGGAAGACATTCATACTTCTTTGCGTTTACATGCCAAAGGTTGGCAATCTGTTTTTCTGCCCGAAGTATTGGCTTACGGCCTGGAAGCCGAGAGTCTCAAGGAATTTTATAAGCAGCGCAAACGTTGGGCGGCTGGCAGCTTAGGCCTGCTGTTCCGCTCGTCTGACTCGCCGCTGAGAGCCCGCGGCCTGACGTTTATGCAGCGCCTGAACTACCTCAGCGCCACTTTAGCTCACTTGCAAGGAGTTCAGAAACTCAGCTTTTTTATTGTTCCCATTGCTGCCATGCTTTACGGTGTAGCCCCTTTGCAAGGAGTAAACCTGGGCGAATATAGTATTGGCTTCGCCGCTTACCTGGCACTGTCTTTAGGCTGCACCTGGGCGTACAGCCGCGGGACATATCACCCGCTCTATAATGAAGCCTATTCCCTTGCGAATATGATGGCTCACTTCGGCGGCATCAAAGGCGTCATTAAGGTCCAAAAGAAGTTCGCAGTTAGCCGCAAGACTGCTACCCGCAAAGAGCGGACCTGGCTCACCATTATACTATGGACACTCGCAACTCTAGGTCTCATCGGTATTGCCCGCGACAGCTGGCTCTATGTTGCGGAGCACAAGCATTACGCTATTATTTTATACACCCTCGTATTTATGGTTATTAATCTAGGCATACTCCTATCTTTTCTTCTTTATTTGCGGGCCTACGAGCGTAAACAGTTAGTGAGTGACGGCTATGCTGAGCTGAAACCTCTTGATAAGTATCGAACGATTATCGGGACATTACATGGCCTATTGCCTGGCAAAGCCTCTCCTACTTCTGAATGAACCCATTTCAAAACAACCTTCTGGCCAGAAACTGGCCCTTTTCGGCCACAAAAGCTGAACTGCTCGTCACCGTAACACCATGTGGAGTTTACCCCGGGCTTGTTCCGGGGCTTCCTATCATCTCAGCTCTTCTGACTCGAAAATCATCCAGTTTCTGTCTCAGAAGTTGTT
>JBBPZG010000094.1:0-7285 GCA_038199095.1 Saccharimonadales bacterium (SeqCode) | reverse complement strand
CGTGGAGAAAATCGGGGCACAGCTTGGGGCTGTTGAAGAGGTTATTAAGTTTGGTGAGAAGTATCAAGGAATTGTTATTGCAAAGATCGTACAATGTGAGCCGCACCCGAATGCCGACCGGCTGCAAGTCTGCACTATTGACGACGGGGGTATTACACCCGGTGTCAAGAGGGACGAAAACGGCTACGTGCAGGTAGTTTGCGGTGCTCCAAATGCGCGCGGCGGCTTAACAGTTGCTTGGTTGCCACCGGGCGCGACCGTGCCTGAGACTGTGGGTAAAGAGCCGTTTATGCTCGAAGCTCGCGAGCTTCGTGGTGTCGTGAGTAATGGCATGCTGGCTTCGCCTAAAGAGCTGGCACTTGGAGACAGTCATCAGGGTATTTTGGAGATTGATGGCGATCACCAACCTGGCAGTGACTTCGCGGAAGTGTTCGGTCTAAAAGGCGACGTGGTGCTCGATATTGAGAACAAGATGTTTACGCACCGGCCGGATTGCTTCGGCTTCCTTGGTATCTCGCGTGAGTTAGCTGGTATCCAGCAACTGCCGTTTAAGAGCCCTGAGTGGTACCTCAATAATCGTCATCCTGAATTTATTTCAGAGCCTGTCCTCAGCTTGACTGGGGGACCCCATGCACAGATGAGCGGGGTTCCGGACCAAGCCCGGAATGACGAGGAATTAAAGCTGGAACTTCGTAACGAACTGCCGGAGCTGGTGCCGCGCTTTTCGGCAATTGCACTGAGTAATGTCCAGGTTGGGCCGAGTCCGGTTTGGTTGCAGGTTGAACTGGCCAAAGTTGGCGCCCGGTCCATCAACAACATTGTGGACTATACGAACTTTTTCATGCTGGAAACCGGCCAGCCGCTGCATGCCTATGATTACGACAAAGTGCAGGCGCTGAGCGACGGTGATGTCGCTACTATCGTGGTCCGGCACCCCCATGCCGGTGAGAAAGTCGTTTTATTGAACGGCAAAACTATCGAGCCGCGCGCCGAAGCCATAATGATCGCCACTGATAAGCAGCTAATTGGTATCGGTGGCGTCATGGGCGGGGCCGATACCGAGGTAGATGAAAATACCAAAAATATTATTCTGGAATGCGCCAACTTCGAGATGTATTCTATCCGCCGCACCAGCATGGCCCACGGCCTGTTTACCGATGCCGTTACCCGCTTCAACAAAGGACAGAGCCCGCTGCAAAATCTGGCAGTACTTGCCAAAATTACCGACGAGATTGTCCGTTACGCCGATGGCAAAATCGCCAGCCCTCTTATCGATGACACACATTTTCATGAAGATGTGCAGGCGAGTAATTCTCTGTATCCCGCCGTCACTCTCACAGTAGATTTTATTAATGACAGGCTTGGTTTGCAGTTAGCTGCAGAAGAAGTAAAACAGCTGCTCGAAAACGTCGAATTCCACATTGGGCCCGCGCCTCCACGTCATCCTGAACTTATTTCAGGACCCCATGCAAATGTGAACGGGGTTCCGGATCAAGCCCGGAATGACGGTGCATCTGAGCTAGTTGTTACAGCACCGTTCTGGCGGACGGACATTGAGCTTCCTGAAGACGTAGTAGAAGAAGTCGGCCGCCTTTATGGTTACGATAAGCTACCACTCAAATTGCCAAAACGCGACCTGACACCAACCAAAAAAGATCCTTTACTCGAATTAAAAGCCAAGGTCCGCACCAGGCTCAGCAAAGCCGGCGCCAACGAGGTGCTGACCTACAGCTTTGTGCACGGCAACCTGTTAGAGAAAACCGGTCAGGATAAAGAGAAAGCCTTCCAGCTGAGTAATGCCCTGAGCCCCGATTTGCAATATTACCGCATCAGCCTGATGCCCAGCCTGCTCGAAAAAGTGCACTCCAACATCAAGGCAGGGTATGATGAGTTTGCCTTGTTTGAGCTAGGCCGTACCCACAGCTTGGCCCACAAAGACGACGAAGCTGGTCTGCCAAAAGAATTCGAGTTCACCGCATTAGTCGTGACTGCTAACGCTAAGCTAAAAAAAGCCGGCGCAGTATATTACCAGGCTCAGAAATACTTATCTAACCTAGCCGGAGTGCAGTTGGAGTTCAAGCCGATTGGTGACGACATGCTGCAATACTCGGTTACGCAGCCGTATGATGTCCGGCGCTCGGCGCTGGTGAGCATCAAAAAGTCAGGTGAATTTCTGGGTATCATCGGCGAGTTTAAACAATCGGTTCGCCATGCGCTCAAACTCCCTAAATATACTGCCGGTTTTGAGGTTGATACTACTGCGCTGCAAGCTGCCTACAATACTGCCGATCCCTATGTCGCACTGCCGCGTTATCCGGCAGTAAGCCAGGATATGACGCTAAGGGTGCCAGCAAACCTGACTTATCAAGAACTTTTTGATTTTGTCTGGTCCGAACTAAATAAGGCCCGCCCAAAAGAAACGTTCAGTTCACTCGGACCTCGGGATATATATCAAAGCAAGGACGATACTGATCATAAACAAGTGACCTTCCATCTGACCATTGCCAGCTACGAACGTACCCTAACCGACAGCGAAGTGAATAACCTGCTCGACACCGTTGCCCAGGCAGTAGCTCAGAAATTTGACGCTGAACGAATATAGTCATGGCTGTTGATTCTTGGGTTTCACCTAAAACGCTGAAAGGCCGTTCAAGTCGCATACATGGCAAAGGCTGGTTCGCCGCAACTTTAATTAAGCAACGCGAATTAATAGGAGTAAAAGGGGGTCATCTCGTAACAAGCAAAACGGTTACGGAAAACCAAGCTATTATCCAACATTCAGAATTACAGATAGCTGATGACCTATTTTTAGCACCGCTTACAGAGAGCGAATTTGAAGGTTCAATGATCTACGTTAACCATTCATGCGAACCAAATACGCAGTTTGAGGGTTCAATAATGGTGACTGCACTGCGTAATATTGAAGCTGGAGAAGAACTGACGATTGAGTACGGCTGGTGAGCCGCCGGTGGAATGTTATGGCCCAGCCGTTTAACATAGCGCCGCGTCATACAGCGAGAGGCATAGTCATTCATGGTGGCTCCATTTTGCTCATGGAACGGTGGCGGCCCAAGTTACACTATTTTTCTATTCCGGGCGGGGGTATCGAAACCGGGGAAACTGCCGAAGAGACAGTGGCGCGGGAGATAGCCGAAGAAACTGGCGTCAGTGTGCGTGTGGTACGCCAGGTGCTCGAAATGCGTGACGGTGACATCCGTCATCAGATTTTCTTATGTGAATATTCAAGCGGCGAGCCAGCTTTACCGCTTGATTCGCCTGAAGCGCTCACTACCGCTACGGGCAACCGTTTCAAGCCTGGCTGGGTAGCTATAGCGAAACTACCAAAGCTGCCTTTCACCTATTGGCAACCCCTGCAGCAGCCTCTGATAAAGGGCTTGCAGAGCGGCTTTGCTGGAGCACCTATGATTGTCAGCGCCAACCCTTCGCGCTAAACTAGGTGCAGCACTACTAACCAAATAGTGGAGGAAACATACAGTATGGCCCGTAAACGTGACCGCGCATTTGCTGCCTTTGGAGCAGCACTATTTTTACTAACCTCATCGGCTTTGACTATTGCAGTAGTATATTCGCTCGTGCAGCAAAGCCATGACAAAAAGGCCGCTAACAGCAAAGCCAGTTCGCAAACTAACCAGAAAGGAAAGACCGTGGACAATTCACAGAAGCTACAAGGAACTAAACTGACAGGCTTTGAGCCGACCGCCAGTATTCCTCAGTTACAAGAGATTGATAGTACACCTGGGACTGGCGATACGATTAAAGCCAGCGATACTATTACGGTTGACTATACTGGCGCGGTTGCCAGCACCGGCACTATTTTTCAAAGCTCTAAAGACAGCGGCCAACCGGTTAGCTTTCCTTTGAACCAGGTAATTGCCGGCTGGACCCAGGGTATCCCTGGCATGAAGGTTGGTGGCACCCGCCGCTTGCTCATTCCAGCCAATTTAGCCTATGGGCCTCATCCACCTCAGGGATCCGGCATCCCCGCCAACGCCGACCTTGTCTTTGACGTCACCGTCCACAAGATCGGTAAATAGTTCTTAGAACTTAATCTGTATACCTTTGTACTTGTCATCCTGAACTTGTTTCAGGACCCATGCGAACTTTCCATGCGGTATAGGTCCTGATAATTTTGCGATGAGCAAAACTATATGCCGAACCCGAGCAAGCCTCCCTTTAAAGATTAAAGCTTGCCCGGCGTGAAGCTATAAACAAGTTCAGGATGACAGTGAGGGGTAGCTCGAGTGTAATTCTAAGAACCAAGGATTCCAGCCTAAGAACTATCCGCCAAAAGCGGATTTAGCACAACAAATATGTAAAAAGCACAATATATAGCGCATTGAACTTTGCGTAAGCGCTATATATAATAATCAGTACAGTCAGAATTGTTCTGCTAGCAGTACAGGGTACAATTAAAAACACAAAATGCACCAGAAAACGACTGTAACCGTACCTGAGAGACACGGTGAGGTAGCCGGCACGCTTGGGGCAGGACATCCGTCTTACAAAATCTAAAAACGAGGGAGACCAATCCATGGTCAAAAACATCACTATCTTTACTACTAACACCTGTGGCTACTGCCAAATGGTCAAAAAGTACCTGGGTGCTAAAGGTATGAACTACGAAGAAGTAAACCTGGATCAGCACCCTCACCGCCAGGCCGAAGCCATGCAATTGTCGGGTGCCATGACAGTGCCCGTCACCGTAGTAACCAGGCAGGATGATTCACAAGAAGTCATCGTTGGCTATAACTTAGCCAAACTAGCCCCTGCCGTCGCCTAGCACGGGGCTTCGTCATGCTGAATTTATTTCAGCACCCCATTTAAGTGAGAGATACGATTTTGCTGATTTCGTATGGGATCCTGAAACGAGTTCAGGATGACGTTAGGGTGATGGCGTTGAAAAGTAAGTAAAGAACTGAGAAGATAGAGGCTTATGGGCGAAACCAAAGACATTCCAAAACATGACGTGATTATTGTTGGTGCCGGTCCTTCGGCACTGACGGCTGCCATCTATACAACCCGCGAAGATATCGGAACCTTATTATTTGAACGTGGTGTGGTGGGCGGCCTGGCAGCCGTTACGGATAAGATTGATAACTACCCCGGTTTCCCCGACGGCATAGCAGGTTTAACGTTGGCTGACGACTTGCGCAAGCAGGCCGAGCGCTTTGGCGCCGTCATCGAACTTGGTGAAGTCACCGGTATTCATGACGAGGGCGAGTATAAGCGCCTGGAAACAACCAGCGGTGATATGCTAGCCAAATCAGTATTGATCGCCACGGGCAGCGATTATAAAAAGATCGGCGTCCCCGGCGAACTGGAATATTACGCCCGCGGTGTCCACTACTGCGCCACCTGCGACGGCGCATTTTACCGTGATAAAAAGTTAGTGGTTGTCGGTGGTGGTAACTCCGCTGTCCAAGAAACTATCTTCTTGACCCGTTTTACCTCTCACATCGACCTCCTGGTACGGTCTACGATTAAGGCTAGTGATGTGCTCCAACACGAACTCGACGAGTTCGTAAAGCAGGGAAAAGTAACCGTGCATCTTGGTACGACTACAGATGAGATCGTTGGTGAAGACAATGGTGTCACTAAAGTTGTAGGCACAAAAGATGGTAAAAAAGTTGATTTCGAGACTGACGGCGTCTTCGTATTTGTGGGGCTGGATCCAAACTCGCAGTTTCTCAAGCCCACCCCGGTACGCCTCGACGAAATTGGCTTTGTGATGACCGACCAGCACCTGCAAACGAGCATCCCCGGCGTCTTTGCTTCCGGTGATATCCGCAGCGGCGCCACCATGCAGATCGCCTCAGCTGCCGGTGAAGGCGCCACCGCCGCCCTCAAAATCCGCGAATACCTCGAAGGCCGCACCCACCCCGTCCAAAACTGACAAGCTCTCGAGCTTGTCATCCTGAGCGAAGCCGAAGGATCTCATATAAAATCTGAGCAGACCTCAAATGTTCAGATAATTAGGGAAGAAGTCGAGGACGAGCTGAAAACTTTTTAGCCCTGCTTTTTTTAAATCTTCCTCTAATGTCTCCACCATGGGTTCTGGACCCGAAACATACACTAATGTGTCTTCAGAAGGCTTTTCAATGCCTGTAATAAGTTCTGCAGAAAGCCGCCCTCGCTCGCCGCCCCAAGCTGGGGAGGGGTCGGAAACGACGATGGTGGCGTGTTGGCCGGCCCGCTCAAAAGTTGGCTGGAATATAATCTCGTCTTCGTTGTTAACGCCATAAAGCAGCTTGATTGGCCGGCTTTCATCCGTAGCTGCCAACCATTCCAAGATGCTGTGGAAAGGGGTGATGCCGATGCCGCCGGCGACAAAAACGAGTGGTGTTTGGATGAGCTTTGGCAGCACAAAGTCGCCCATAGGATCGCTAATTATTACTTCGGCGCCTTTATGTAGTTTACGGAGGGCTTTTTTGAAACTGCTACCGTTTTTAGCTGCGAACTTGGTAGTAATGCTAATTAATTCCTGGTGAGGCGAAGAGGATAGGGTATACCACCGATGAATACCACGACTATCTGGATTTTTATGCTGAAGGGTTAATTCGATAAACTGACCAGCAGTATACTGAATAGGTTTCTCTGGCCTAAAGTAAAAACTAGTAATATTATCTGCTTCATCCTGGCTATGATCAAAAAGGGCTTTCACATGACCAGTGTAGCAAACAACCTAGAACTTCTTTCTGACGTCATCCCGGCGTAAGCCGGGATGACGCAAAGTAGCTGGAGTGACGCAAGCTGCTTTCGTTTACTTTTCAAATAGGTCGGGGTAGTCGGTAATCACGCCCGCAATCCCATATTTTTCCCAGCGTCTGGCTTTCTTTACGTTGTTCAGGGTGTAAGGGTACAGTTCCCAGCCGCGGCGAGCCATGGGAGTGATAAAGCCGCGCCACAGCCAGAGCTGGTTCATGCTCAGACGTTTTGTATCAAGTTCGCGGGCCCGGCGGGTGGCCCGGACGCCACTCCACGGCTCGATAACCACCTTTTGAATATCCGGCAAGGCGACGTGCAGCTCCTGCAGGATGCGTTGACTCTTTGAACCGAGTAGGAAATGCTCTGACTTCCAGTCTTGTGAGAGATGATTTCTAAGGATTTTGACAATTGGCCTTATATCTTCATTGGGTTTGACCTCGATGTGTAAACGCGTAGAGTGTCTGATGGATCCAATAGTTACAAGTACTTCCTCAAATGTTACTAAGTCGGGTTTATGGGCAAGGAGGTCGTCAAAAGCCGACTCGGCAATAACGTGTTT
>JBBPZG010000093.1:0-3047 GCA_038199095.1 Saccharimonadales bacterium (SeqCode) | reverse complement strand
TGGTTTAGTTAAAGTTGGTGATGTGCGGATCCTGCCTAATTTAGGAACAATAGTGCCGTATGTATTCATGGGCACACCGTAACGCATTGAGACCTCCTAATCTAGGTATCAATGTGTACGGGATGTATGTGATCCAGTTCAGAGGCAGCAAAGCCTCCTCCCGGGGAGTTTTATATATGCTAAACTAACAAGCATGTACTTAGGGGTAGATGTCGGCGGCACGAAGACACTAGTGGCAGCGTTCAGTGGACCAGGTGTTGTATCGGAGCAGGTTAAATTCCCTACCCCTAAAAAATACGACGAGTTCTTAACCGAACTTCACAACACCGTCGCCGGATTTAAAACACCAGATTTTATAGCTGCCGGCGTTGGCATGCCGGTAACTGTTTTTGACCGTGCCTCCGGGCGCGGTATTAATTTCAGCAACTTACCATGGCGGAACGTTAGCATGAAGTCAGATGTTGAAAAAATCTGTGCCTGCCCGGTAGCTGTCGAGAATGATGCCAAACTCGCAGCTCTGTCTGAAGCCATGCTTCTAAAAGATACATACCGCAGCGTTCTTTACGTTACAATTAGCACCGGTATTGGCATAGGCCTGGTGGTGGATGGCGTTTTGGATACCAATGTTGGTGATGGCGGCGGAAGAACCATGCTGGTGGAAAATAACGGTACGCTGACACCATGGGAAGACTTTGCCGGCGGACGGGCAATCGTCGAACATTATGGCAAAAAGGCCATGGATATAACGGATAAGGATATCTGGCAGAAGATCAGCCAGGACCTGGCAAAAGGCTTCATACAGCTCATAGCGTTATTACAACCCGAAGTTATTGTGATCGGCGGCAGCGTCGGTACTTATTTTGACAGATACGGTAAGCAGCTTGCATTAGAGATTGAAAAATATAATATCCCTTTGGTGACTTTGCCTTTGCTAAGAGAAGCTAAGCGGCCGGAAGAGGCAGTCATTTACGGCTGTTATAATTTAGCTAAACAAGTGTTGTAGCAATGCAAAAACTGATTAACAGATTGAAAATCGATTTTCCTGACTTACATTTCGCGCCTGGACAGGAGTTTTGCTGGTCACCCGAAACCGGAGAGATTTTTTACAAAGTATCTGCTCGCGGCACTTCGGCGACCTGGTCACTGCTGCACGAAACTGCTCACGCCATTCTGAAACATCAGAACTACCAGTCTGATCTTGAACTGTTAAGGCTGGAAGTCGAAGCTTGGGAGCAAGCCCGTACCCTAGCTAAGCATTTCAGCATAGAGATTGACGAAGATCATATCCAGGATTGCCTGGATACATACCGCGACTGGCTTTACAAACGCAGCATCTGTCCCACCTGCACAACCAAGTGTCTGCAACAGGCTGATTTTATACACTACCGTTGTTTTAATTGCCACAAAGTCTGGCGTGTCAGTTCTAACCGTTTTGGACGGGCCTACCGCAGTACCAAGCACGTGCCGCAACCAAGTACCGTCTTTCTTTAACTAAAAACTGCGCCAGTGTATTTGTAATACATCCGGCACAGCTTTCAGCGCTAATCGTCTGAATTTCAGCGAATTAAGCGGCTTTTTTGGTGCGGCGGCTGATCCGGCCACCTTTGGCACCGGCTTGGCGGGCTAGATCACGGTTAGCAAAAAAACCGCCAGTACGGCCGAGCTTACCGCCCTTAGAGCCAATTTTCGCATAGAAATCTGCTCCATATTTACTTTTATTAGTTGCTGCGGCAGCTTGGCCGCCTACTTTAGTTCCTGCCATATGTGAGGCCTCCCATTGATTAAAAATTCCTCCCGCAGACAAATAAAAAGGGTCTCCTGCTCCTCATGGGAGCAAAAAACCCTCTCATTTCTCTCGAAATTATGCTTATGATATCACGCTATTGGCTACATGTCAACAAGATTATGGCTACTGTAAAATATCCGCCCAAAGATAAGAGCCACCCTTTCGGATGGCTCTTATAAAATTTGGCACCGTGCTATTTTCCCAGGGTTAAAACCCAAGTATTGTAACCGCTCCGAGGCTTAACTGCTGTGTTCGGCATGGGAACAGGTGTTGCCCTCGGGCTATGGGCACCAATCAGGTTCACCCTCCGTAAAGAGAAAACCTGAACGGCACCCTAGCTGGTTACATAGTCACGGCTGCCAATACCTATGTACGTTTCGCACTACGCATACACAAATGATAGCTAATGTATATCACTTGTAAATACACTCACGAACACCTACACAAGGTATTGAACTGCAAAGTTAAAGATTAGCTTAAGACAAACGTCTGGTGCTGGCACACACCAATAACTAGTCAATTGCTACCTTTGATTCAAGCTTCTCCAAAAAAGGCGAAGCGAATCAAAGGTCGTAAAAAGTCAATGGCCCTATTAGTACGCTTCGGCTACACATGTTGCCATGCTTCCACCTTGCGCCTATCAACCAGATAGTCTTTCTGGGGGCTCCATAGGGAAATCTAATCTTGAGATTAGTTTCGCGCTTAATATGCTTTCAGCGCTTATCTAGACCGCACGATAGCTACTGGGCACTGCTCTTGGTAGAACAACCCATACACCAGCGGTGCGTTCAACCCGGTCCTCTCGTACTAGGGTCAAATTCTCTCATATTTCCTATCGTCCACAGCGGATATAAACCGAACTGTCTCACGACGTTCTGAACCCAGCTCACGTACCACTTTAATCGGCGAACAGCCGAACCCTTGGAAAGAGCTTCTCCTCCAGGATGTGATGAGCCGACATCGAGGTGCCAAACAGCGCCGTCTATGTGAACTATTGGGCGCTATAAGCCTGTTATCCCCGGCGTAACTTTTATCCGAAAGCGCTGCCGATACCACACTCTTGTACAAATGTACTGACAGCGGAAAACTTACTCCGACTTTCGTCCCTGCTTGGATTGTAGTCCTCACAGTCAAGCTAGCTTATGCGTATACACTATCACTACGATTTCCATCCGTAGTTAGCTAACCTTTGAACGCCTCCGATACTCTTTAGGAGGCAACCGCCCCAGTTAAACTACCCACCAGACACGGTCCCAGAACC